>NZ_JAUBTI010000008.1:137720-150091 GCF_036702415.1 Microcoleus sp. D3_18a_C4
CCAGAAAAACCTTATTAAAAAGGGCGCAACATCTCAGAAATATCAAACTATCCAAATGTCAAACGCCGCACCGTACCATTATCTGTAAATCGCTGTTCGCCAACGCCAACAACTTCCACAATAACTTCGCGTTCTGATATCGAAAATTGACCCTCGCGCGCGGCAATTTCAACGAGGGTTTTTTCCCCTTCCAAATACACCTTGTAATTAGTCGTAGCCCAGACACCTTTTTCATGTTCAAAACTGTGTCCATCGTCCTCATAAAGCGTCCATTCACCGCTTCCGGGCCAAATTCGCATTTTTAATGACTCAAGCGGTTCTTCGCTGACAAATTGCCTCACAGGTGCGATCGCAATTATGCCCCCTCCCCGCACGTAAAGCGGCATTCTCTCCAAAGGTGCATCAGCTAAAATGTGCGTCGGGCCCTGATAGCATTCGCCCGTCCACCAATCGTACCAAGTACCCTCCGGCAAATACACGGCGCGGTGCTCAACTCCGGGGCGGTAAACAGGTGCAGCCATCAGCGACGGGCCGAGTAATACTTGATCGTAAAGGTGATAAGTTGTGCGATCGCGCGGAAAGTGATATAGTAGCGGTCGCAAAATCGGCGTTCCCGTCGTCGCAGCTTCCCAAAACAACGTGTAAATATAAGGCAACAACTGATAGCGCAAATTGATGTAATCGCGGCAAATCTTCTCAGTGCGAGATCCAAAAACCCACGGTTCGTGCTGCGCCGTACTCATCGCCGAATGACCGCGCATCAAGGGATACAGCATCCCCACCTGCATCCACCGCGCGAACAGTTCAGCCGTTGCATTCCCCGCAAAGCCGCCGATGTCGCAACCGACAAACGCCACGCCGGAAAGCCCCATATTGCAAAGCATTGGTAGGGACATTTCTAAGTGTTCCCACTGCGATTGATTGTCGCCCATCCACACCGACGAGTAACGCTGAACGCCCGCAAAACCCGATCGCGTCAGCACAAAAGATCGCTCGGTTGATCGCACTTTTTGCAACCCCTCAGCACAAGCTTTCGCCATCATCAACCCATACAAATTGTGCGTTTCCGCGTGGGTAGCGCGATCGGATTCCGGGCCTTGCGGTGCATCCAAGGGAAAGCTGATGTGTTCGCCGCCGTCACCAAAAGGCCGTTCGGCGATCGCAGGTTCGTTCATGTCGTTCCAAATCCCCGCAATCCCAATATCTGTCAGGGTTTTGTGCAATTCCCCCCACCACTGGCGCACCTCCGGCCGCAGGAAGTCGGGAAACACCGCTTTGTCGGGCCAAACGTAACCGTGGAATAGCTTTCCCTCTGCGGTACGGACGAAATAGTCATTCTCCACACCCTCATCGAATATTTCATAATCTGCTTCCGGTTCGTACTTGACACCGGGATCGACAATCGTGACAACCTTAAAACCCGCTGCTTTCAAGTCTGCGATCAGTTTCGCGGGATCGGGGAAACGCTTCGGGCTCCAGGTAAAAACGCGGTAGCCGCGCATATAGTCGATGTCGAGGTGGATGACATCGCAGGGAATCGCCCGATCGCGAAATTCCTTCGCCAACTCGCGCACAATGTCCTCTGATTCGTAGCTCCAGCGGCATTGGTGGTATCCCAGCGCCCATTTTGGCGGAATCGGCATCCGGCCGGTTAACTGCGTGTAGGTGGCGAGAATTTGGGCGGGTTCCGGGCCGTAAATGATGTAGTAGTCGAGTTCCGGGCCTCTGGTTTCCATCCGCAAAACCCCCGGTTGTTCGGCGCCGATGTCGAATTGACTCCAAAAAGTAGTGTTAAAGAAAATGCCGTAAGCGCGATCGGGATTCATGGCGATGTAAAATGGGATCGCCTGGTACATTTCATCGGTGAGGGAATTGTAGTCGAGGGAGTCGGTTGTCCAGTTTGTCTTGACTTCGGAGAGTTTGTCGAGAAAGCCGGTGCGTTGGCCGAAACCGTAGAAGTGCTCGTCTGCTTCGATGCGCTTCCAGCCCGCGGCCCGGCCTGCGCGCCATCCCATATTGCGATCGCAGTCGCTAGCAAAGGGTTTTCCCGATTTGTCAAAGCATTCGATTGCAGCGCGATCTCGCTTTACGGAAATTAATATTTGTGCGGTTTCAATTTCTATTTTTTCCTCGGTTTCTCGCACTTCAAATGGTATAATTTCCCACTCTTCGTCAGGGACTGTTATTGAGTGCGATCGGCTGTTAAATTCACCTGTCGGGGACATTCGCACTCGGATTAAATTCGGTGCGAGGATGCTGATATTTAGGGATATCTCGCCGCAATTAAAGTGAATTGTGCGATCGGTTTTATTTATGGATTGTACGGAGGCGATGGTTGACCAAGGCTGTTCAGTAGTTTGGAGTTTTCCGAAGTATTGCGGCATATACGATTTGGTAATTGGCAATTAGTAAACCGATCGTGCAAGCCGCACTTGACTACCGTCATCTAGCTAAAGGAGGAATATAACTTGTCAGTATTTCAAGTAAATTAACAAATGCGGTAAAATATACTTCGGCAATACCGTGGCTAGCCGAATAAGCTACTATAGAAAATGAAACAGGTATCCATAAATTAAGTTGAAAATAACTGAGCCTTTGCACCATTTTTCATTTTAAATCAGGCTTTATGAACAGGCAAGATGCCTGTTCCACAAAGACTAAATTTTCTTGTGGAACAGGCATCTTGCCTGTTCTTGATAACACAAGATGCCTGTTCCACAAAGACTAAATTTTTCTTGTGGAACAGGCATCTTGCCTGTTCTTGATAACGAATAAGCTACTATAAAAAATGAAACAGGTATCCATAAATTAAGTGGAAAACAACTGAGGTTTTGCACCATTTTTCATTTTAAATCAGGCTTTATGAACAGGCAAGATGCCTGTTCCACAAAGACTAAATTTTTCTTGTGGAACAGGCATCTTGCCTGTTCTTGATAACGCCTCAATTGTGAACTTTTCTCTTCCTTCGCCTCGAAAGCGGTTCATTATATCCGGCAAACAACAAAGTGGAGTTTTCGCTTCACCTTACGAAATCTCCACTTTTATCACTATTCTAGTGGCTGCAAAAAACCAGTTGCATTCACTCGATCTTACTTGTACAAAACAGCCTCTTTCAAAGTCGCGATCTTACCTAGCGCTTCATCGAGATCCTCTTGGGATGCGCCGTGGGCAACTATTGCATCGGTCAAATGCTTCACAATTGCATCAAAGTGTTCAGGCTGTAGATTCAAACCTGCGTGTGCTTTCTCCATTGAACGGCCTGAGTATTGCTTGGTGCCGCCGAGGGCATAGGAGATAAAAGCAGTTTGATGGCGGCGCTGCTTTTCCATATCTGTATGATCGAAGAAGTGGCTCACTATCTCGTCAGCCAAAACATCGCGGTAAAAATCATCGACTATCTCTTTAATGGCTGGCTCTCCACCCATTTTTTCGTACAATGTTGTTGCCATATCGTTTCAGCGAGTTATTTTTTTTCCCTTACTCTTTAATTATAGCTGGCAGCTTTGCTTTTTTCCACTGTGAAATGTTAATTTAATCTGAAATAATTACTTAGTAACTGTTGCGACTGCTGGTATTTCTTAGACCACATTCTCTAATTGTAAACTTTATTAACGTTCTATCGCCAGTTAGATATTGTCGATCGCCCTCCCAGCAGTTTGACCTAATGCACGGCTTGCTTGTTTTAGCAAGATGTTTCCTACACACCACCAACACGCATCTCTTTTCGAGCTAGCAAACTCAAGAAATCGATGGGCAAACAGAGGCCGGATGCGATCGCAATTTACGCGATCGCCTCTGCAATTGGACAAGTTAAAATAAATGGGCGATCGGCTGCCCAGCGGCATCATGTATAATCGAATTGCCAATATAATCGAATCACCACCACGATCGCCTGTATAGTAATATTGGCAGTTGCTAGTCGGTTGCGACACTTCCGGGCGATCGCCCGCAGTTAAGAAAAACCTTTGACTTAAGTACGCGGACTTAAATCAAGATTATTATCTCCTCCGCCAGGAACGAAGCAATCCCAAGTCTGAGAGATTGCTGCATTTCTATCTGCTGTTTCCTTAAACTTTGATGATTTTTGAGTGCCTTGAAATACTATAGCCAACATCCTAACGCTTTCTCGATCGACTACCTCAACGACTTGCGAGGAG
Source organism: Microcoleus sp. D3_18a_C4 (assembly GCF_036702415.1). Lineage (NCBI taxonomy): Bacteria > Bacillati > Cyanobacteriota > Cyanophyceae > Oscillatoriales > Microcoleaceae > Microcoleus > Microcoleus sp. D3_18a_C4. Next base: position 141,878 of record NZ_JAUBTI010000008.1, read on the forward strand.
CAATTCTAGCCTCCCCTTATCTAGCAATCAACAACCTCAACCGCGATTTCATTGGCACCAAAGGGTTTTCCGTGGTGTTTCAACGTTCTGAAATCGCCGAACTAGAACGGCGGTTCCCTTTGTTCAAACCCTATCTAGACCAAGCATTACAGCCTGAATGCAATGCTTTTTACCTCAACCCTTTGTTGCTGGGTGAAGGTTCCCGCGTCGATCCGCATATCGATCGATCTTTGCGATCGTACTGCAAAACAGTTGAACCTCCCGCAGCCGTCAGCGTTTTATACGTGCAAGTACCGCCGAACTTGCAAGGGGGAGAATTGATACTGCGGCGCAACAAACAGCAAGTCGGCCAGATTAAGCCACAAGCCAACTCGCTAATCTATTTTCAAGGAGATTTGACTCACTCTGTCAACGCCGTTAAAAGTACCGGCACTCGTTTGAGTTTGGTTTGCGAACAGTACAGTTTGAGCGAAACTGAACTGCAAGATATTCCAGGATTCACAGTGGAATCTAGGGCCGCGAAAGCAAAAATTAAGTAAGGTTTATTCGAGCCTGGGAGGATGATAAATTCAGGACACGCTTAACCAGCCACTTGCATCAAGGGTTCCATAACCGCCAACTTATGTGCTGGGAGATTATCCATAACCACTACTGCGACCCGAGTGGGTTAAGACCGAGCATTATGGGCGAAAGCCTTGAAGGAAAAAAAGAATGATGCTAGCTTTATAAATATAGTTTTTTGAGGAGCTAAAGTTCTGAGAAAAGAGGACTTAAAAGCTGATGCTGTTTTAATCCGACAGCAGTACCTCAAGAAACCAGTCGGCAAAGGAAATGTCGCACTTGCTGAGCTACAGGTTAAGGGAGGTGTAGCCTTTTGTGCAGCAGCAACATCTAGAGGTGGCAGCAAAAGTCCAATTAGGGAAATACCCAAGCCGAAGTCAGCAGGAGGACAATTCGAGCCAGCTATTGATTCTCGAACCCAGCGTATGATGGATACTGATGCTGAGTACAAAGTTTTGTCACAAATTGCTGATACTCTTGAGATGTTCTATGATCTTGAAGTAGAAGGCCAACTCTACCTGTATACTGAGTTCCAGCCATGTGAAAGTTGTAATAGCATTTTGAGACAGTTTAAGGAGAAGTTCCCGCACATAAAGATAGAAGTTTTCTGGGATTACCCGTATCCACCCGAATCTTAAAGAGGAAGAAATCAGTTATGACTTTGGAATACAGCAGTCTTACAGAAAAAAGGTTGTCCTTGTTGCGCCAATTGCCTGAATCCATCCAAGGTACCCTAAGTAGGGTAGGGCAGCAACATTATGAAGAACTCTATGAACCAGAAGCAGAGGATGCAGCTTCACTTCAAGATGCTTTAGATGAAATTCTGGAAGTGTTTCAGAGTAACAACCAAACACTGAGCCACATTCGTTATGTTTGGATGGCGCTGATACTAGCTTCAGTTGTAGAACCAACAGTTCAATATTATCAACCATTAAACTTGATTCCACAAAAAACTATTAGTAAGATAGAACTATGGCTCCTAGAAAATCTTGAAAAGATGCTGGATTCTCAAAGAAAGTTTTCTAATGCTCTAAGAGAGGAAGAGTTTAAGGCTCTAGTAGATGTGATTAAAATTGATTATACAAAAGATAAAAAGTTGGAAAATTTTCAAATAATATTTGAAGCATTAGATGTTTATAGGAGTGCGATTAAAACTTTGGATTACAATCAATCCTTAGAATCATTACTAGATATATTAGAGAATTGTTTAGAGGGCTATGCAATCTTCCCCGGTTCCCACGGACGACGTGAGTTATTCGATTGGTGGCTACTAGAGGTTGTACCAGCAAGCTGGTATCTAATGCCTCCCAGTTCTATCTACTCGCTAGATAAATTGGGGAATGAAAAAAATAATGGTTTTTGTCACATGAATAAATTGAATGAAATTAGCTCTGCCATGTGGAGCATTATCTTGACAGCTTCTACCAGTAGACAGAGGTCAAAGCTGCGAACTTTCCCTAACAACTTTGAGGATTATTTAAACACAATACCAGGGGATGTTAGACTTGATAAGTGGGCAAGTTAATCTAAGTAACACTGCAAGTATATATAAAGATAGCGTTGAAACTATTTTTAGTTAAAGGAAGGACTGCAATGAGTAAGCCAGAAGATATTATAGCTGAAATAATGAAAAATCTTCACGAAAAAGAGCGCGATCAAGATGTTAATGAAAAGGAAGAAAGTAACTATGGAGAGGAATATATTTCCCAGCTTAAATCAGTTTGTAAAAGTTTTCTCAAAAAAGAATCTTTGGAAGTTGGACAAATCGTGAAATGGAAAGAAAACTTAAAAAATAGAAAGCTTCCCCACAAGAATCAACCAGCAATTGTTATTGCCATATTAGATAAACCTGTCATCAGCACTGATGATGAAGCTGGTAGCCCCTACTTCTTAGAAACTTTAGATATCATTCTGGGGATCGTAGTTGAAAACGGCACATTTTTAACTTATTACTATGATAGCAGAAGGTTTGAGCCTTATTAATTTATGTTTATATATTAATGGGAAACCTTTGAGGAAATGCCCCTTTAGTCAGCATAAATATTGAAAAATTAACGAGAAATCATGTGAGATTTGCTGATTCAAAACGGGTAAATTTTTGAGGGTTTAGGCTCTGCACCGATGCGGGGGGATATTGGTATTCAAAATGGTAAGATTGTGGCGATCGCATCCTCTCTTACCTCCAAGGCTCATCAAGTGGTAGATGCTTCTGGCTTGTGGGTGACACCGGGATTTATCGACATTCACACCCACTAGGCTCTAGAGTTAGAAATTGCACCCGGATTAAGCAAATCACTTCGTCATGGCGTTACCAGTGTTGTAATTGGCAATTGCAGCTTGTCTGTTGCAGTTGGTAAACCCCAAATGCTGGCAGATATTTTTCAGACAGTCGAAACTTTTTCCCACCAACTGATTGCCAAAGGGCTGAAACAGCCAGATTAATTTAAACTGATTAAAAATTAGGCTGCGAAAATCCGATGATCCACAAGAAGAACCGCAAAAAGTTACCTTTATTAGCAGCATTCTTAGTCTCGCCATTTATTTCTTGGTTTCTGAGTGCGATCGCCCTATTTCTCAGTCTCTGGATCATCGTACCAGCACCCACGATGTTCCTGTATCCTTTGGCGGTAGGAGCACCAGAAATCAGTCCTTGGTTGGTCGGTATCAATACGATCGCCCTTGTGCTGAACCTGCTCAGACGGCATCAAGGCAAAGTCTACATTATTTTACTCATTTGTAACCTGTTCGCCCTCATCCTGGGCCTGCTACCCCTGATTCAGTTCCCAGCAGCCAATGCAGCCATAGCTACTCAAATGCAAGCAGTTTTAGGGCAAAACTATTTAGCAGCCGTTCCTCAAACCCATCGCGCGCAGCTACGCCCTCAACCGTTTATCCTCGCAGATGCGTTCCGAGGAATTCCGATTAGAGACGTTAGGATCGATCGGGCTATTGTATTTGCCAACCCTGACGGAGTTTCACTGCAACTCAACGTTTATCGGCCGATGCAAATTGGCAAATATCCGGCGATTATCACACTCTACGGGGGAGCTTGGCTCAGAGGCAATCCCGATTCCCATGAGGAATTCAGCCGCTACATGGCCGCCCAAGGCTATTGTGTGGTTGCAATTGCTTACCGCCACGCTCCCAAATATCGCTTTCCTGCTCAGCTTGAGGACGTACAAGCCGCTCTTTCCTATATCAAAACTCATGCTGGTGATTGGTCCATCGATCTCGATCGAATTGCTTTGATGGGAAGATCAGCAGGTGCCCATTTAGCAATGCTAACTGCTTATAATTCTAGTGTGCTTCCAGTTCGAGCAGTGGTGAACTATTACGGGCCAAATGACCTGATCCGGGGATACAATGACCCACCTTTTCCTGATGCCATAAATGTTCGAGCCGTCTTGCGTGCCTTTTTGGGAGGAACGCCAGACGAACTCAACGAGCTTTACCGTCGGGCTTCTCCCATCAATTATATTAAACCGAATCTTCCCCCTTCTCTACTGGTTTATGCAGGCCGCGACCATATCGTTCAGCCCAAGTTTGGTCGATCGCTCTACCAACGATTGCGAGCCACGGGCGATTCCCTACGGGATAGCTTCGCTTCACGGGCTATTTTGCTCGAAATTCCTTGGGCTGAACACGCCTTTGATGCCGTTTTTAATGGCCCGAGCAATCAATTAGCTTTGTACTACACAGAACGCTTTTTGGCTCATACTCTGAAGTCTTCGGATTACCAACGAGTTAAATAAAAATTATCAACTTACTCATTAATTGTCGCACCAACTTTGTAAGGATGCGGGGATGAGTTTTGTTGAGGATTTAAATGTGATTGAATTTTACCGAATCCCAGTGCAGGTAAAAGCAGCCCAGTAAAAAGGGTGAGAGAACGGCTTTAATTCTTGACAATATTTATCTAAATTTTTGAGAGATAAATAAATTTGTTTGCCAATTTTATCATACTTTTTGTATTCTTCATCCCATTGCTGATATTCTGAGGAACCGGAGGAGCAAGCTTTTCGTTCTGCCTCGGATATTTTGCGGAGCGTGTGGGTTTCTTCACGTTTCTGTTTCAAAAGTTCTGTGAGTTGGGGTTTATAACTAGCAGCTAAGGTATTGCCCGTAAGCTCTCGCAACTTAACTTGAGCTTGTCTAATAGCCTCTGGGCGATTCTTTCCCTGCTGCCACTCTTGATAGTAAAAAATGGAGAAAAGCGCCGTAGCTAAATCATCGACAGCCCAAAGCGTACTGATAACACTTCTGGCTCCCGCCGACAAAAAAGCAGTTGAAAAAGTGAGGATATCACCAGTAATTTCACTCAATCCCAATCCTGTTTCGCAGCAGGAAAGAAATACATCCGACAACTGAGGGAGACGCCATGCAGGAGTCATTAACTGACCTAAAGTAATGCAGCCATCTCCTAAAATTAATGTCGATTCTAAGGGATTGTCAAAGCGCGACTGGGCGTGGTGGCTAGAGTGGAGGATTTGGACGGTTTGCGCCAGTTCTCGATAGTTACTAACAGTAGCCTGACGGCGACCTTTTAAGCGTTGATTGTCCGGGATGCTATAAAGAACTGCCAGTTGCTCTCCTTCAAAACTAGCGCAAGGCAAGTCGCCCGTTGCATCTTCAATTGTGCCGCAGTTCAGATTACTGCCCAATGAAGGGCGCTGCTGACAGAACTCTAGCACTTGGCAACTAGGTGCGTAACGAATCAAAAACTTGTCACCCAAATATCGGTTGTCTCCAATGGGCAGTGCAGCGAAGGGGATTTGGTGAAGGGCAAAATGAGGAACTATAATCAGTTCCGAAATTCCTTCTAAATGCCACAAAATCAGGTCATTCAAATTTAACAGTTGGGCGATTTCAGCTAGCATCTCAACTAACTCTTCTTTCCAAGAATCTTTATCCTCAACATATTGTCCTAACCAATTTTTGAAAATCCATTCGTGCAAATCCTCAAATCCTAAACCAGCGCAGCTTTGCAGGCTAATCTCGTTTTGCCGCACGACGAAAATCAAGGTGTCGCTAACAGTGGCGTAAAAGCTAATAATGGCAGTAGTGGGTTTGTCGATAAGCTGCTGGATGGATGGGAATTTGAGAGGATTGACTCGAATTTGACCCGCAAGCACCGGATCTAAGCGACGAAGTTGTTCCCAAATTAGGAGTTTTTCAGCTTCCAGATCAGCTATTATTTGATTGTAAGCTGCTAGTGCTGCGCGACTGTTATCAAGTTTGCTATTATCAAGTTTGCTATTATCAAAGTCGTTGCTAGGTTGATTGCGCCCTCGTTCTTTGTCAATTTGCTGCTGTAGCTGTTCAAAATCCTGTAAATACTGTTGAATTTCAGCAGGAATTTCTGCACTTGAATAGAGGTCATTGCTTGCCATTAAGTCTACGAGGCGTTTAGAGCGCGATCGCTCTACATATTCAACAGCTTTATCTAACTGCTTGTTATTGATACAAGCTTGCACGATGTTTGCGTAAATGTCGATCGCCTCTTCCAAAATTTCTTGGCGGCGAAATTCAGAAGTTGCCCAAGTACGCCTGGTTTCTACGGCTTCGATCGCGATGCCGTATCCATCAATGGCTAATTTCCAATCTTTTATTGCAAATCCTATTTTTCCAAGGGTTTCTCCAGCCCCCGAGCATTCAAATGGGAAAGCAGTTGGCGTACAAACTGTTAAAGCCAATCGATAACAAGCGATCGCTTTTTCGTGTGATTCAACCATGAAGTAACATTTACCCAGATTCATTTGAGCCATAGCCCACTCTCTAGGAAACTCATCCGGGTTAAAGACTTTTAAAGCAGATTGATGGGCGACAATAGCCATTTCTAAATTCTCATTTCGATTGCCCTCAAGTCGATGCACGTAAGCGTTGCCCAGATTCGTCTGCACTCCTGCCCAATCTGCGGGGAAAATGTCTTGAGTGTAAACTTGCAAAGCTTCGAGATTAGCTGCGATCGCCTTCTCAACATTTTCTACCGGATCGCCGTGAATTCGGTGGCGGTAAGCAGATGCCAGATTCGTTTGAGTTTGCGCCCAAAGTTCCGGGAATTCTTCGCGGGTGCGGAATAACAGGGCATTTTCATAACAGGCGATCGCTTGTTCCAAGTTTTCCGCCTTGTCGTCGCAGATGCGCTCGCGATAGATAATACCCAAATTATTTTGTATTTTAGCCCATGTTTTAGGCTCTGCTTCGCGGGTGTAAACTTCCATTGCAGCTTTGGAAGCCTCGATCGCCAATTCTTCATTTTCTAACCGATCTCCTCGGATTCGGTTGCCATAAGCAATAGCCAAATTATGTTGGATTTCTGCCGACATTTCAGGAAAGGATTCGCGGGTAAATACTTGTAGGGCATTTTGGCAGCAGGCGATCGATCGTTCTAGATTTTCGGCGCGATCTCCTTGAAAACGGTGATGATAAGCACGTCCAAAATACATCTGACAATCTGCCCACATTTCTGGAGTAGATTCGCGGGTTAAGACAGTAGCAGCAATTTCATAACCTGCGATCGCAATTTCTAAATTATTAGCTTGATTTCCTTTTTTAAATTCATGGATGCACAGGCTTAAAACTATAATGCTAGCAGCGATTCCTTCTTTATCTTCTGGTGGCACTTCAGATAGTATCGCAGACGAGCGAGATCGCAACACCTTAATAAAGTGTTCATCAAGTCTATCGTGGTTAGCTTCAAGCACAAGGTTAACTTTTGGAAGTCCCGTGAAAAAATGCTTGTCTATTCGTTCTGCATTTGTTTCCACCAATCTGTCAACGGTGTCGAGTCTATCTGGGTTTGTTTCCACCAATCGATGGACTGTTTGGAAATTTCTTTTACTTTCGTCAATAGCTGTGAATAACTGAAAAATTAAACGATCGCGAGTTTCCTCCTGGATGGAATCCCATTGTGCTGTCTGGCGTTTTGTCGTTTGGGGAGTTTTTTTCGGGCCGAATCCTTTTGCCATATTCTTTACAGGTTACGAAGGGGAGACTACATATACACATCAGCTATCCGTTCCAAAATTACGCAGCATCCCTCCATATTTCTGCTAACTTTTCCAGCAGTGCTTCGGCTAAATCTTCTAAATCAGTGTCGGCGCGATCGGCACTTTCACGAGTAAACTCCCCTCCGGCGGCACTCCCAGCTAACATCTCTCCCGCTGCGTACCGCCACTCGTACTCGTCGCAAGTTCGATAAATACGCTCTAATTGGGCAACAATATTGCTCTGCGATTGAGTTTGGATCGTAGATCGCACCTGTATCGCCACTGGATCGTCTGTTTCTAAGAAGGCGATCGCTTCTTCTAAACGAGTAATCTGTTCAATTAAAGCGTCGATCGGCATCAGTTCTGCTACTGCTATTTGTTGCGGTGGATTTGAGCTATCGAAGGTGGGAGCAAATCCCAATAGTTGCACGGAGTCAAGGCGATCGCTAAATTGTACTCCCACATATCCAATCCGATTTTCTATTACTTCTTCGGGTAATAGAATGGTTGTTTCACCAGGTAAAACTGGGCGGCATTCTAGAGAGCCAATGCCAGTAATTACCAAGTCAGCGACATTAGCTAGCGCCGTTTTTGCTGGATTGAAGCTATCGGAATTATTCACATCTGTTTCAATTTGTAGCCATTTTAAATAGCTGTGAACTGC
>NZ_JAUBTI010000009.1:0-132704 GCF_036702415.1 Microcoleus sp. D3_18a_C4
GGTATTTTAAAGTCCCAAAAGCCTTTCGACCCCAATTATTTACTCGCTACCCCTTGACAGATCAAGACAGTATCTACAAAATTTAACATCATACAAGTCCGAATCTCTCCAGAAATGATATGAAGTCAAATCTTCAATCTAAAATCTAAAATCTAAAATCTAAAATCGACTGACCGTGCATTATGGAAAAATTTAACTACAGCAACAGTCTCGACATTCATTCGCTGCTCGATCGCTACCGCACAGGCTCGATCGCGCCCGCAGATGCGATCGCCAGCGTGTACGATCGGATCGAACGCTATGCAGATCCGGCAGTATGGATTTATTTAGCACCGCAGGCAGAAACCCTCGAACGCGCCAAAGCCTTGGAAAACCTAGATCCGCAACAATTGCCACTCTACGGAATACCTTTTGCGATCAAAGATAATCTCGATTGGGCGGGCGTTCCGACTACGGCGGGATGTCCTGCGTTTGCTAGCACTCCAGCGCGATCGTCCGCAGTCGTAGAGCGTTTGTGCGCGGCAGGTGCGATCGCGATCGGCAAAACAAACATGGATCAATTTGCCACAGGATTAGTGGGAACCCGCACGCCCTATGGAGTTTGTCGCAATCCCTTCGATCGGCGCTACATCCCTGGCGGATCGAGTTCCGGTTCCGCAGCAGCAGTCTCCGCCGGATTGGTGAGTTTTGCTCTGGGTACCGATACCGCAGGATCGGGGAGGGTTCCCGCTGCTTTTACCAACATTGTCGGGCTGAAGCCAAGTTGCGGATCGATCGGCACTCGCGGGCTGCTGCCGGCGGTGCGATCGCTCGATTGCGTTTCTGTGTTCGCTCTCACCTGTGCGGATGCGGCCTCCGTGCTGCAAGTAGCCAGCGGTTTTGACGCTGAGGATGCGTTTTCTCGTCGCCATGAAACCAAAGTTTTGCCGGATTTATCCAGGTTACGGGTGGGAGTTCCCGGAGACGGCGAACTCGAATTTTTCGGGAATGCAGAAGCCGAACAGCGCTACAGAGAGGCGATCGTGCGCTTGCAATCATTGGGCTGCACGATCGCACCTATTGACTTCAAACCCTTTGCGGATGCTGCCGAACTGCTTTACGGCGGGCCTTGGGTAGCAGAAAGGTTGGCCGCGATCGGCGATTTCCTCGACGCGCACCCAGATGCGATCGATCCGATCGTCTACCAAATTATCAGCGGCGGCAAACGCTACGATGCCGTCGCTGCTTACCGCGCGTCGTACCGATTGGCAGAACTCCGCAAGCTTGCTGAAATTCAGTGGCAGTCAATGGATGTGTTAGCGGTGCCGACGACAGGTACGATTTATACTGTCGCAGAAGTTGCAGCCGAGCCGATCGCGCTCAACACCAATCTCGGCCGCTACACGAACTTTGCGAATTTGCTCGATTTGTGCGCGATCGCAGTTCCCAGCGGCTTTCAAAGCAGCGGATTGCCCGCAGGATTGACACTGATGGCTCCTGCGTGGCACGATCTATCGCTCTGCCGCCTGGGCTCTGCTTTCCACGCTAGCTTGGGGGGAACTTTGGGCGCAACCGGTCTGCCGCTGCCAACCGTCCCGGAACCCGCCAGCGCCGCCAAATCTTCCTCAGAAGAACGAGTCAAAATAGCCGTGGTTGGCGCTCATTTGAGCGGTGAGCCGCTGAATTATCAACTAATCGAGCTCGGAGGTATTTTGGTTCGCGCCTGCCGTACCAGCCCGATTTACAAGCTGTACGCTTTGACGGGTACTGCTCTGGGCAAGCCGGGATTGGTGCGTCAGATAGAGGGCGGTAGCGCGATCGAGGTGGAAGTTTGGGAGTTGTCGATCGCGGCTTTCGGCGGATTTGTCGCTAAAATTCCCTCGCCCTTGGGAATTGGTACGCTGGTGTTGGAGGACGGTTCCACGGTGCAGGGCTTTTTGTGCGAACCTTATGCTGTGGCGGATGCGATCGATATTTCTCATCTCGGCGGTTGGCGAGCTTATAACTTCCGCTTTTAAGTTAAGTTAGAATGGCAAATTTCTACCCATCTTCAGAATCATGCCACCAGCAGTGCCAATTCGACCAATTCCCGTCACAACCCCAACCCCCAGCGGCGGTACCAGTCCCGGAGGGGCACCTGGCGGTACCAGTCCCGGAGGGGCACCTGGCGGCACTCGCGGCACCAGCGGCCCCGACTCCCTCAGAGGTACTGCGGGGGCTAACTTGATATTTGGTTTGGGTGGCCCTGACAGCATTTTGGGCTTAGCCGCCGACGATTCCCTCTACGGCGGCGACGGCGATGACTCACTGCTGGGCGACGTTGGCAATGATTTGCTGTTCGGCGGTGCAGGCCGCGACAGCGTTTTGGGCGGCGCCGGCGGCGATACTTTCTACGGCGGCAAAGGTTCTGACTCAATGCTGGGCGACGAGGGTAATGATTTGCTGTTTGGCAACCAAGACACCGATACTTTGTTGGGAGGCGCGGGCGATGACTCGCTTTTTGGGGGTGCCGGCGATGACTCGCTGTTTGGTGGCATCGGCAATGACTGTTTATCGGGCGATCGCGGCCGAGATACTTTAACTGGTGGCGCCGGGAATGATACTTTTGCGATCGGGCGTTTGGCAGACGGGGATGTGATTACAGATTTTACTGATGGTACGGATCAAATTCGCTTGGCTGCCGGCCTTACTTTTGCCGAACTCACCATTTCCGCTGGGGCCGGAACTTCGCCGAGTACAATTATTCAGCTTACAAACACCAAGGAAACTCTCGCTACTTTATTCGGAGTTTCCCGCGCTTCTATCACTCAGGCGGACTTTATTTTTTAATTGGGAATTGTTGACGGTTGACTGTTGACGGTTGACGGTTGACTGTTGACTGTTGACTGTTGACTGTTGACTGATACAAAATCCGGGTTGGCTAACCATTTTATGAGACTCGGTGCTTGAAACCGCTTTTGACCTCAAACTACACAAACGAAGTCTGCCTTCGCAGACTAAGATAGAGAAAGTTATTTAAGCAGGATTTGGTATGACAAATAACCAATAATAAATAACAAATAACAACTGACTAATGACTACTGACTACTGACTCATCACTACTGACTACTGACTACTGACTAATGACTACTGACGGTTTTCTCAATCTCAACAAACCTGCGGGCATGACATCTCACGACTGCGTGGGGCGAGTGCGCCGGCTATTGAAACTCAAGCGAGTCGGACACGGAGGAACCCTCGATCCTGCTGTGACTGGCGTTTTGCCGATCGCCCTGGGCAAAGCAACCAGACTGCTGCAATTTCTCCAACACAATAAAGCTTACCGAGGCACGATTCGATTTGGCTTAACTACTGCTACTGACGATTTAGAAGGAGAAATTATCCATTCTCGACCGGTGCGGGAGTTGAGTTTGGAAAAAGTGCAAGCTGCACTCCCAAAATTCCTAGGAAAAATCGAGCAATTTCCGCCGAGTTTTAGTGCGGTTCAGGTGGGAGGAAAACGCCTTTATGAGTTAGCTAGGAAAGGCGAAACTGTGGAAGTTGCTGCTAGAAATGTTGAGGTTTTTCGGCTGGAAATCTTGGATTGGCGGCCGGGGGATTTTCCTGAATTGGATTTGTCGATCGCCTGCGGGGCGGGTACTTACATTCGGGCGATCGCACGGGATTTGGGCGCTATGTTGAATGCAGGCGGTACTTTGGCTTGTTTGACTCGCACCGAAAGTAGCGGTTTCTCGATCGAGGAAAGTCTCAGTTTTGAAGAATTGGAACTGCAATTGCAGGAGAATAAATTCTGCCCGATTTTGCCATCGGCGGTTTTGGGACATTTAGGGGCGATCGTCCTTTCCCCTGAATATACCAAACGCTGGTTTCAAGGACAGCGCCTCCCGATTCCCGAAACGCCGATCGGATCGGAGGAGGAAAGTAGCAACCCAATACCCCAACCTCCCTATCCCTTGCAGGTTTACGATCGAGACGGTAATTTTTTAGGTATCGGTCAAGTAGCGAACTCAGAGACAAGTACCATATTATCTCCTCAAATTGTGCTTTAAGTATCTAAAATAAAAATGAAAATAGGTATAATTGGTACAGGAAAAGTTGGCGGAACTCTAACCGCTGGGAATCCCCTAGATTCACCTAGCTTACAGCGGTACCGGACGAGATTGGCCTATTAATCTAATCAATCGCTGAGGTAAAAGTTGTGAAAATATTGCTGCTAGGATTAATCCGAGGCTACAAAATGGGGATTTCTCCTTACCTGCCTAACGCCTGTAGGTTTCAACCAACTTGTTCGCAATACGCGATCGAAGCAATAGAAAGATTTGGGCCGGCCCGCGGCAGCTCGTTGGCAGTTAAGCGGATTTTGCGATGTCATCCTTTTCATCCAGGGGGTTACGATCCAGTACCTCCCACAGAGAGCGAGGGCGATTAGTTATTAGTCAAAAATAGTATTTTAGTTATTAGTTAATAGTGCAAATAGGCGTTGCATCCTCATGGCTAAAACTACCGAGGGGAATCACTCCCTACGAAGGTTAAATTCGCACAATTAGTGGTGTTTTTTAACCCAAATTCAGTAATATTACTGTTATCTTTCAAAACTCAGCAGCTCTATAATGGTACAAACAGAGTACAGGGGATGCGAGTTGATATGTCTGCTACCGCAATCGGATACAAAATGTTGTCCCATACTCTGGCTGTACTCAGCCAGAAACAAGCAACGGGGAAACTGGTGTTAGAGCAAGGGGAACAACAGTGGCAACTTTACTTTTTTCGGGGTAGTTTGGTTTATGGCACAGGAGGAGCGCACAGAGCGAGGCGCTGGTACAGGGCGATCGGGCAACACTGTCGAAACTTTCAAGTGGATCTCAGAGACCTCGATGCTGGAGAACTGTGGGAATATCAACTGCTTCAGCGAGGGATAGCAGCCAGCGAAATGAGTCTGGAACAAGCTAGGGCGATCGTCCACACCAGCCTTTCGGAAGTGTTATTTGCTCTGATCGGTCAATCGGGTTTGCGCCGGGAGTGGCGTCCGTCCCAGAAATATTTTTCTACAATTACCTCTTCTTTGCTGCTGTCTTTAACAGAAGTAGAGAAAGTTCTGTGTTGTACAGAAGAAATTTGGCAGAAGTGGAAAGCAATGGGTTTGTGGCTGGTAGATCCAGAACAAGCACCGCTTTTAAAAGCGTCGGCCCATTTACAGGAAAATCGATTTAGTTCTAATTCTTTGATCGCATTAGCTAACGTATTCAACGGCGAGAATACTCTTTGGGATATTGCATTTAAGAAAAAGCAGTGCGTGACAGTGGCAACTCGCGCTTTAGTTAATTACATCAAGCAGGGTTTAGTAAATTTCCGAACAGTCCCAGACTTGCCGTCGCCTATAGAACAGTGGCGCCTTGCCGCGGCGATCGCAGGGCCGGGTCGCCCTTTGATTGCTTGTATCGATGACAGTCCCACAGTATGCGAATTTTTAGAGCAAATTTTATTGCCGGCGGGGTATCGAGTCCTAAAAATTCAAGACCCCATGCAGGGAGTGGGCATCATCTCCAAACAGAAGCCTGCTTTAATTTTTATGGACGTGGTGATGCCGAAGACAAGTGGCTTTGCTTTGTGCAATTTTTTGCGAAAAACATCGGCTTTTCGGGAAACTCCGATCGTGTTTTTGACCGGTCAAGACAGTATAATTGACCGCACGCGAGCGAAATTGACAGGTGCTTCCGATTTTTTGAGCAAGCCGCCCAATCCCGAACAGGTTTTACAAATAGCTGACAAGTATTTGAAGGTAAAAGGCGATCGCCACCCTTCAGCAATTCGCCCCCAAGATTTACTCCATTCACGACAACTTACCCTGGCCAATTCTTGAACCCAAATTATGCTGATAAACCGTCATTTATCGGGTGTGTGAGCCTCCGGGGCACCCGATAAGTATTGTAAAATAAAGACGCCACCGGATTTTACCAATAAATCTTCTAGGGGCTGTTGCATGGTTTTTCTTGATTTCCAAGCCCTGATTTCCGTAAACTTGCCCAGCGCCTATTGATTCTAATACCAGTTGCAACCAGTTCAAAAAAAGACTGCAACTGTAGGCAACTTCCAAGCCAGACGCTCATCAGTCATTTCCAGTTTTTTAATCTAAAATCTAAAATCTAAAATCTAAAATCTAAAATCTAAAATCTAAAATCTAAAATCTAAAATGGTATAATCCCTAAAACTTGATATTAATTATGAGCGATCGCACCCCGCAGGTGAGCGTAGTAATTCCGGCTTACAACTGTGCTGCTTACGTCGGCCAAGCCGTAGATAGCGTTCTGCACCAAACCTATGCTAACTGGGAAATTATTGTCGTAGACGACGGCTCCCGCGACGATACCAAGTTAGTTTTAGAGAAATATGGCGATCGAATTCGCTACATTTACCAACAAAATCAAGGAGTTTCGATCGCCAGAAATCACGGCATCGAGCTAGCGCGAGGAGAATTTATCGCCTTTCTCGATGCTGACGACTACTTTTTTCCCGACAAATTAGCAGCACAAATGGCTGTATTTGCAGCGAAACCACATCTAGGAATCGTCCACAGCGGTTGGCGTCTAGTTAATAGTATAGGCGAACCGCTAAAAGATGTCAAACCCTGGCAAAATGTTCCTAAATTAGACTTAGAAATGTGGCTGCGGTGGAAACCCGTGTTACCCAGCGCGATGGTATTTCGCCGTCAGTGGTTAGAGCGCGCCGGCGGATTTGATCCTCGATTTCCCCCGGCGGAAGATACAGATTTAGTGCTGCGTTTAGCCTTAATGGGATGCGAAGCAGAGTGGTTGCAACAAGTAACTGTTTGCTACCGCCAGCACGAACAAAGCGCCATGTACAAAGGTTTACCCCAGGCTAAATCCCTCGCCGCAGTGATGGACAATTTTTTTGCCCGCCCCGAGTTGCCGGATAAAATACGTTTGTTGGAAAAGCACATCAAGTACAGTACCTTAGTTTGGATTGCTTGGTATTTGTACCGCACCGGTCATTCTGTTGAGATGATAGAGTTTTTGCAGCGTTCTTGGAATTATACGCCTTATTTGCCTGTGGAAACAGTAATTAATTGGGCGGAAGCTTTCGCCGAGTTTTCCCAGGATGCGGGAAATGAATTCGATGCAGATTTATTAGCTCAATCTCCAGAGTGGCAGCAGTTAATGCAGTGGACTATTCTCGGTACACCAGCTTGATTGAAAGCTTTTCCATTGCACTGATATCGTTTACGGTTGCATAGGAATTATTTAACCGCAGAGAGCGCAGAGGACACAGAGGAAGAGAAGAGAGGCTTTTCGCATTTCTGGCTATGTAAAACCTGCATAAACTTTATTAGGCTTCAGTTTGAGTTTCTGCTTCAGTAAAAATTGGCGGCCACAGTTCAGCAATTGGCAATTCCCAACCAGGGAAAAGTTCGGGGACAGTCAAAATATCTTGATTTCCTAACACAATTGGTTCACCTTCCTGACGATAAACTGTTACAGTTTCTTCATCTGGATCGATCAAAATTCCTACTTGCGCTCCGAGTTCTAGGAAATTATGAATCTTTTTTTCTAGCGGTTTAATGCGATCGCTCTGTGATTTAATTTCTACTACCAAGTCGGGGACTAATTCTCCAAAATAACGGGGACTTTGCCTGAGACGTGCGGCTCGGACAAAAGAAACATCAGGTGCTGTAAGGTTAGCATCAGGTAAAATAAAGCCGCCTGCGGAGTCAAAAACTCGACCCAAACGGCGGGGATTCACCCAAACGAAGAGAAAGGCACTCAAGCGAATGCCAATTTCACTAGATACAATGTCTGACGGGCCCACAATGATAATCTTCCCGCTTTCTAGTTCAACTTGATAGTCTTGACCGGCTTCTTTGAAGGTTTTTTGGACTTTTTCTAAGTCTTTGAGTGTCATCATATTGATTATTCCTTAGCCGAAAAGGAGTTGCCGCAGCTACAGCTTTGGGCGGCATTGGGATTGTGAAATCGGAAACCTCCGCCCATCAAGTCTTCTGAATAATCCAAGGTCAGCTCATTGAGATATTTTAAGTGCTGGGGGTCGATCGCAACGGAAATTCCCTCCGACTCGCACACAGCGTCTTCTGGGGCTGGCGCATCGTCAAATGCCATTGTATAAGACAAACCGGAGCAGCCACTCGATTCCACGCCCAGACGAAATAAAGCATTGGGGTTCGGATGCTTCGACTTGAGGCGCGTTACTTCTGTTGCTGCTGTTTTGCTCAGATGAATCATTATGAGTAATTGGTAACTTGTAATTGGTAATTTGGAAGTAATGTTGAGTTTTGAAAATGTAGAGTGCGCCTAGCCTTGCACCTTACCCGGAGAATGTAGGGTGCGCCGCAGCGCACCTTACCCCTATATCTTTAGCAACTTGAGTTACTTAGCCTTTTCATTACGAGCATAATCGTCTTGAAAGCGGATAATATCATCTTCTCCGAGATATTCGCCATTCTGCACCTCAATTAAAACCAGGGGGATAACTCCCGGATTTTCCAGGCGGTGAGAAGTGCACTGAGGAACGTAGGTAGACTGATTGGTAAACAGAACTTGTTCAGTTTCGCCACAAGTAACTTTTGCAGTACCAGAAACCACAATCCAGTGTTCGCTGCGGTGGTGGTGCATTTGCAGGCTGAGGCGGTGTCCCGACTTAACTTCGATCCGCTTAATTTTATATCCTGGGCCTTCTTCTAGAGTCGTAAATGAGCCCCAAGGCCGCAATTCTGTAGCGGCTATTCCGTTGGGTGCAGCAGGTGCGTGCAGGGTAGATACTTGAGAAATTTCTTGAATCTGAACCATGATTTTCACTCCTTGAGGATTGCTTGCGGAATCCTGTGGTAAACGACGTTGTTTTTTGAGATTAACTAATCTATAGTTAAAACCGAAGCCCACCTGCGGGGACTGGTTAGCCGACTGTAGAGTTTTGCAAGAGTTGTGCTCAGCCCGATCGACCTGCCTTAACAACCATAGCAAAACCAACATAGCTGTTGTCACCCAGTATTGGCTCGATCGCCCCAATCTACATCAAATCTTCATAGAAAGGGGGCTGGTTCTTGAATATTGATTAAAGTTGACAGTACCGGCGGCTTTGACATCTAACTGCCGATCGCAATTATCGATTTTAGCTGATATCTCCCACCATTGTCAGTAACAGGCTTTTCGGCCTGTTCCACAAAATATAAATTTTATTGTGGAACAGGCCGAAAAGCCTGTTCCCAAACAAGTAATTGAGAATGGTGCAACATATGAGTTTTAGCCAATCAGGGCAAAAGGTCGATCGGTCTTTTGCCCTTGTTTTGAGTATTTTAGCTTAGGGAGGGGGCGGAGGTTGGGCGATACCCTACCGCAACGGGCCCGCAGGCGCGTTGGGGATAGCTTCCCTCGCGCAGACATTTCAATTGCCGACAACCCAAGAGAATCTATTAAGATATATAAGACTTGTGCAAATCTTGCCAGTTCAAGGGCGCAAGTCATGACTCTACTGGAGCTTCTCATGTTAGCCGAGCTAATCTCAGCCAGACGAATACTCAAGACCAAACTCCTCGACTTCTTAGGACTTCCCGAAAATTGCCAAGACCAAACCGATCATCTCGTCAACCGAATTGTATCCCTGCTGGAAGCAAATCCAGCCGAACAAGAAAGATTTTGGGAGACATTCAAAAGTGAATTAGCCGTCGATCCCGTTGAATTAGAAACAATACTCAAGTGTTCGCCAGCAGAACGCCAGCAGTGGATTGAACAAGACAAACTCCCTATTTTAGAATACCGCTCTTTCCGCAAATCAGGAATCCATCTAGAATATCCCGTTCACGACAGAAGATTCATCTTAAGTCTAACGCCAACCGATATTAATAATTGGCGCAAAGAACCCAAAGGGCTGATTAAAAATAATCACCAAATACCCACCCCAATCAATACAGAAAAGCCTGAAGAAAACGAACAATCACGGGTAGCTTTTAGTTCAGCTTGGGAAAAAATAATTGCCGACTGGAAAGAACAAGGTTCGGCGGAAATTTCAGCAACCTTCCAGCTAGCTTATTGGACTGTTTGGGCGTCGCGCTGGGCCAAAGAAAATCAGCTCAACAGCTTTAAAGCAATTAAATATAAGGAAGTCTACGAAACTCACCAGCAGGAATGGTATCAGCGAAAAAATCAAGCAGTCAAGTTACTGATTGAAATGCCCTACGCCATGCTTTACTTCTACCGTCCGGCGGATTCTGACAAATTATATCTCGAACTGTGCGACGATCACCAGGAAATGATGAAAGATGGCTACTTTTGGGATAAGTGGGATTTTTTCTATCAGAACCGCAAACTTGTAAATAAGTGCCGCGAATGCGTGTACTCCGAAACCAAAGATTATTACTCGCTTTACTATCTCGAAATCAAGAGCGACAAGTTTCCCGATTTTAGTTTTTCTTTCCACACGCCGTACCCAATCGGCAGAAAATTTTTGCCGCATCCAGAAACGCTGCCTTATGTAGACCACGTAGAACAGGACGGCATTTTTCGCTTTGGCCGCCCGCTGCTGGAACAAGAGAAAGCTATTCACACAGAAAAGGATGTATTGCTCAAGTTTGAGGCGGCTTTGGCAGAAGCGAAAAAGTTTGTTTAGTCATTAGTCATTAGTCATTAGTCATTAGTCATTAGTCATTAGTCATGAAGAATTAGCGATGAGTAGACATTCTTGATTTTAAAAGTAAGAAGTCAGCCGTTATTAGTCACTAATTGGCGGGTTCCTTACTAATGACTAATGACTGCTGACTAATGACTAATAACTGCTGACTAATGACTTTTGAACTTGGATTACTTGAATGCTGCCGCCCGCATAAAGTTTTGGTGGTGGAGTTACTTCAGAATTGTACGATCGCAATCCACCTCTGCCAACAAACTCCCCAAGTCAGTTTCCGTCTCAAAAAACCACAAAAATACAGCCAACCCTGGCCTAAATACCGGATTTGTAGGCCGATGAATATCTACCAAAATGAATAGACCACCGGGATCGATCGCGCGGTATACTTGCTGAAAGATTTGTCGCAAGGGCGCCCGTTGCATTTCGTGCATCACAACGCTGCTGTGCACTCCTGTCAAACTGACAGTCGGCAAAATCTTCTAAATAATAATTGGCTGATGGTACATTTTTCGTGGGCCGTTGTGACCGAAACGAGGATGGCCGCCTACGCTCAAAGCAGCCAGAGGTGCGATCGCAATCCTAGAGACACTGATACCGATAACTTAAATCTCTAAAAATTGTTGCTATAGTCAAAATTATGTATACCTTGCTATCGACTTAAGATATTATTAAATTATATGATAAAGATAAGTAACAGAACTGAGACGATGGGAGAGCTGTAACCGCTATGGGTCGTGTGGGAGTATTGCTATTAAACTTGGGCGGGCCAGATCAAATCGAGGATGTCCGTCCTTTCCTGTTCAACTTGTTTGCTGACCCGGAAATCATTCGCATTCCGTTTCCGTGGATGCAAAAACCGCTCGCCTGGTTGATTTCGACCCTGCGCTTTCAAAAATCCCAGGAAAACTACCGCCAAATCGGTGGCGGCTCTCCTTTGCGGCGAATTACCGAGGAACAAGCCCTAGCCCTGCAAGAACGATTGCAGTCCAAGGGACAAGATGCTCGAGTATACGTGGGGATGCGCTACTGGCATCCTTTTACCGAAGAGGCGATCGCCAAAATTAAGCGCGATCGCATCGAACATTTGACAATTTTGCCGCTGTATCCTCAATTTTCCATCAGCACCAGCGGTTCTAGCTTCCGGCAGCTAGAAGAAATGTGGGGCAAAGATCCTGCCCTCAAGGATATACAATATACCGCGATTCCTTCTTGGTATCAGCGGCCTGGTTACATTCAGGCAATGTCGGAATTGATAGCCCAACAACTAGACCACAATCCGAATCCCGATCGCGTGCACATCTTTTTCAGCGCCCACGGCGTCCCCCTCAGCTATGTAGAAGAGGCGGGAGACCCCTATCAGCGCGAGATTGAAGATTGCACTCGGCTGATTATGGAACATTTGGATCGATCGAACGAACACACTCTAGCTTATCAAAGTCGGGTTGGCCCGGTGGAATGGCTCAAGCCTTACACCGAAGACGCCATTACCGAATTGGCAGAAAATGGAGTCCAAGATTTGTTGGTAGTTCCGATTAGTTTCGTTTCCGAACACATCGAGACTCTGCAAGAAATTGACATGGAGTATCGAGAATTAGCAGAAGAATCGGGGATTAAAAATTTCTACCGAGTGCCCGCACTGAATACTCATCCGGTGTTTATTGAAGCCTTGGCTGATTTAGTCATCGAGTCGATCGAATCTCCCAGCGTTAAATTCTCCGATGTTATACGCCCTTCCAAGAAAGTGAAAATGTACCCTCAAGAGCAGTGGGAGTGGGGTTTGACCACGGGGGCGGAAGTCTGGAACGGTCGTGTGGCGATGATTGGTTTTGTGGCACTATTGCTGGAGTTAATTACGGGTCAGGGCCCGCTACACTCGATCGGATTGCTTTAAACTCAAATGTTGCACCATTCTCAATAAGCTTTTTATGAACAGGCTTTTCGGCCTGTTCCACAAAGAGTGAATTTTCTTGTGGAACAGGCCGAAAAGCCTGTTAAGCGAGAATGGTGCAATATCTCAGTTTAAATTGACAGTTGACAGTTGACAGTTGACAATTGACTGTTGACTGTTGACCGTTGTTACAAATGCCTGATGATATCAAATCCGTTGCGATCGGAATTATTCATCTCTCTCTTCTCTTCCTCAGCGCCCTCAGCGCCCTCTGCGGTTAAATCATTCCGAAACAACCGTAAACGATATGACTAATCACCAATAACTAATCACCAATAACTAATCACTAATTAATCAGGATCGCGCTTGCGACGGCGGGGATTTCCCCTATCGCCCGGTATTCCCTGACTTCTGTACCAGCGATACCACTCTTTAGAACTGCGGATTGCCAGCCACAGCAGGATCATAGCCACTAATCCTCCCTGCCGCGGGGCGTCAAAGGCAAACAAAACCAAGGAAATGCACAGAACATCTTGGAGGAAAATCACCCAAATCGGCAAACCCTGCAGCCGGTAAAACCATCCTGCTTGTACCAGTTGCAGCACTAAAGCCAACAAACCTCCGACAATACCAATTATCCAAAGCATCCAAGGGTGAGCAATAATTTCCTCGATCGAACTTACCTGAGCGATCGCAATTCCCATAATTGCTCCTACAATGGGACTGAAAATAATTTGCACAATTTGCAGTACCCGCTGTCCCACAAAGGTTTTAGAAGCAAATAACTCTAACAGCGACCAACTCACCAAGATGGTGATAGCCACTTGGGGGGGAACCCCCGACAATAGAGGTATTTCCGACCAAAGTTTGTCAATCCGCAACAAACCAATTAACAGCAGGGGCAGGGCAATTCTCATACCCCCTGCCGCAGACGCAGAGAGTGCGGCTAGGAGTCCAACCATAATAATAATTCAGTTTCTAACGTCAGCTAAAGCCTCGATCTATTTCAGAATTTAATTCCCCTGATGGCTGCCAGTGATTTGAGCGATCGAACTCAAATTGCTGCTTGAGCTTAAATATCACCCTCTATTGTAAGTGTATCTGCTTAATAGCTGCTTGGCACTGCTCGAAAAGTCGATCGACACAAGGCAGTTTGTGAACAGTTGACCGTTGACAGTTGACAGAATTCAACCTGGATTGTGATTAAATTAAAATGTATAGGAAAACCAGTAGCTCAGCCGAGATACTTAAAATTAAGATGTCAGCTATTCTTCCTTCTTCCCTCTGACTTCAAAATCTGACGGACACTAAATAATTAATCCGTGTATCCGTGTCAAAATCCGTGTCGTGCTTTCCTTATTCCCTCGAACCTCTTCCTTAGTCTTATTATGTCTGAATCATTATTTGCCGATGCCAGCCGCCGATTAGAACGAGCCTTAAAATATGTGTCCCTTTCCGAGGATACGATCGAACGGCTGAAACACCCCAAATCCAGTTTAATTGTATCGATACCCGTGCGGATGGACGACGGTTCCCTGCGAATTTTCCAAGGTTATCGGGTGCGCTACGACAATACCAGAGGCCCGTCTAAAGGAGGAGTGCGGTATCATCCGGGAGTATCCCTTGATGAAGTGCAATCCTTAGCATTTTGGATGACTTTTAAATGTGCAGTTTTGAACTTGCCTTTTGGAGGGGCCAAGGGCGGAATTACTCTCAATCCCAAGGAATTGTCCAAACTGGAATTGGAACGCTTGAGCCGAGGCTATGTCGATGCGATCGCAGATTTCATCGGCCCCGATGTGGATATTCCCGCGCCGGATGTCTACACCAACCCCATGATTATGGGTTGGATGATGGATCAGTACAATATTATTAAGCGGCAGCTTTCTCCAGCGGTTGTGACTGGTAAACCAGTGACAATTGGCGGCAGTTTGGGCAGAGATACGGCAACAGCAATGGGTGCTTTTTTTGTAGTACAAACTCTTCTACCCAAATTTGAGCTAAATCCTCAAGATACGACTGTAGCAGTACAAGGTTTTGGTAATGCCGGTGCCGAAATAGCTGAACTTCTGTGGGAAGCAGGTTACAAAGTTGTTGCTGTCAGCGATTCCCAAGGGGGAATTTATGCTAAACAAGGGCTGGATATCCCCAGTATTAGAAGCTTTAAAGACTCTAACAAAGGTATCAAAGCTATTTACTGCGAAGGTTCAGTTTGCAATATTGTCGAACACGAAATCTTGACTAATGAACAGCTTTTAGCATTAGATGTAGACGTGCTGGTTCCAGCAGCTTTGGAGAATCAAATAACGGAAGCGAATGTTAATGATGTTAAGGCTAAGTTTATTTTTGAAGTAGCTAACGGGCCGATTGATTCTGCTGCTGATTTGATTTTAGAAGCGAGGGGAATTCAGGTAATTCCTGATATTTTAGTCAATGCGGGAGGCGTAACGGTTAGTTATTTTGAGTGGGTGCAAAATCGCAGCGGACTTTATTGGACGCTGGAGGAAGTCAATCAGCGGTTGAAGCATAAAATGGTCGAAGAAACTGAGGCAATTTGGAAAAAATCTCAGGAATTGTCAGTTTCCATGAGAACTGCGGCTTACGTGTACGGGTTAAATCGACTCGGAGAAGCGATGAATGCGAAGGGAACGCGGGATTATTATGTGAACGGTTGAGAAAAGTGCGGTAAGATTGTGCGATCGTACAATCTTACCGCACTTATTCGATAAGAGCGCAGTCTACGAACCGACTTGGCAAAACTTGGCTTTGAATTGGGGAATTTTAGGTTTGCACGCCGCCGTTTATTTGACCGCAACATTGATGCTTTAAAAGACGAAAGATGTTTTTAAATAGAGATTTTACATAGAGAGAAATGTGTTAATTTCTAGGAACTACCTAATTGTACAACACCCGCAGTTATGATGTAGGGGCAACCACCGGAGGAGCGCCCACACCATATCCGGAGGTCATGCGTAAGTCCGGATCTTGCACTTTTCTC
Organism: Microcoleus sp. D3_18a_C4; assembly: GCF_036702415.1. Lineage (NCBI taxonomy): Bacteria > Bacillati > Cyanobacteriota > Cyanophyceae > Oscillatoriales > Microcoleaceae > Microcoleus > Microcoleus sp. D3_18a_C4. The sequence continues at coordinate 15,519 of NZ_JAUBTI010000009.1, forward strand.
AATCAATCGCCGCTGCACAATAGTGGCATTCTTTTTTAAGAGGGGAAGAGAAGAGACGATCGCACTTTTTGATTAGATATGGAATAGGTGCGATCGCAGTTACTTTTGCTATTGCCTAGTTTCCTTGGTTAATCTACCAAATCCTCTAAGGAAAGCTTCAAGAGGTCGCACAATACTTTCGTCTGTTCTAGATACAGCTTTGGAATATGTCTACCCGCTTCCCAATTTTTCACAGTGGTTACACTCACGCCCAATTCATCCGCAACTTGCTGCTGCGTCAAAGAAAGCGATTGGCGTCGCTGTTTGAGTTTTTCCCCCACACTACTCATTAACTATCCAAATTCAGAATTCGTAGGGTTAAGTTGACTTAACCACAAATTGTCCGTAGTATGAGAGGAGAACATCACATTCGTCAGAAAGCCAGTGCGTCCCGGCTACCAACCTATCAGCACTGGCTCTGGCTCCCATACGTATGGAGACAAGTTAATTATGCCTTACAAAGAACGACTTTACCCTTGGGTGCTGGTTCGTTTGCTGCCCAAAATGCAGCGGTTGACAGTTGGTCAGTTCCGCACTCGCTCTGATGCAGATGGTCATCTAGAGATTCTCCGTCGCTTGGTTCCTGGCGGGAAATTCGCGGTGATATTTAACCCCGACCTGCTAGAGTCCCAGCAAGCTGACACTTGCGACAGAAGATTCGATCGGTAATTTTCAAAGAACCCCTTCCCGGACACGGGGAGGGAGTCAGATTGTTCTTTCTTTCCTAGTGACAATTAGTCGTTGGGTGGGGGCGGGTTTACGAGATTATTGATTTTAGGCAATTATTGTTGGTAAAACCCGCCCCTACGATTTTTGCTGAACCAGCACTTAAAAACATAAAAAAATCCCCCAAACGGGGGATTTCTTTCAACGCTATTACATAGCCTTAGTCTCCGGCATCAAACACTTATCGGAATCGCAGCCCGCCGGCCCCGAATCCATCATTTCACCCAAGTCATAGCGACTTAGTGCCGCATGAAAAACATCTATTTGGCGGCGCGCTAAACTCTCTTCCACCATCTTGGTGTAAATTTCCTTGCTTATCGGTTCAAAGGGCAGACGCGGGAAAGTTTCAAGAGCATCAAACCGAGCCAAAAGCGCTGCGGAAATGTAGCCTTCATCATCGCGAATCGCTTCATAAATCCGAGTGCCCAAACTTTCAACTTCATTTTCGCGCAGTTCAATCGTGGCCGAAGTGTTATGTCTGACATAGAACTTTTGCACTTGCATATAAAAGTCCATTTGTGCCGCCGCTGAGAACTTGTTAATGTCAATTTCATCAGCACCGGGCAAGTCAGCCCAACTTACCGCAACAGGTATTTCTACCAGCCATTCTGTACAGCGTTCATCGAAGGGATTGTTCAGCAAATTGCCGTTTTCATCTTTGTCAGATTGAGACGGAATCACGTTGTATCCGTAGTCGATGCAGGCGAGGGCTACGGGGTCGTTTTTGCCGAAAGTGATTCGGCGAATGAAACGCTGGGCTTTCGGCGGATGCCAGCCGGGGGAAGCACCTGTCAGCAGAGATTTAGTACCCGATGGTTGAACCGTTGTGCAGCGATTTGGGCGTTTTAAGGAATGGCGATCGCAATAATCCCATACTACCCGATCGACAATCTCGCGCCAACCACTCAAATACTCTTCTTCCCGCTGTTTAAAAGCGATTCCTTGGGGAGTTTGCGGGCGGCCTTCCACCCACCAGCGCAGCCACTCAACGCCAAAAGCGTGAACGAAGAAATCGAACAATCCCGTGAAAGAGACGCCGACAATCGGGTCTAGTTCGCGGCTGTATTGATAGCGGGGTTCAAGAAATTTGTGATTAAGAAGTACCGCGACAGATAGAGCTGCAGCCCTGAAAGCTTCCTCCTGTTCTTTGAAGTTGTAAGGGTCAATTTGATTGAGGTGAACCTCCGCCAAATTACAGTTTCCAGTTAGGGTATTGCCGAAAACTCCCTTATGAAACTCTGGCTCGTTGAAGCAGTAAGTATCGTGCAATCCCGGTAATTCTTCGACACTTCTGACAACTTGCCATTTACCTTTGCCTTTAGCATTCGTCCCTTTGCTCACATCTAACCGCTGACAAGGAATTTCACCGCAGTCAGTAATTTGCAAGTAGTACAAATCTTGACTTCGGACACCGTAATTAGTAATTGCTCCTTGATGAGCGCAAAGATTTAGCGACGAACGAATACCGCATTTGGTCAAAAGTAACTGAACTCTAAAAGCCCGATCGCGATCGGAGATATAAATTCTGATACCATTACTATTGGTATTCGAGCCGTCTGTATCAGCTAGTCCAGCAATAAAATGTAAAATTGCTTGCCGGTTCCAGCTCGCAATTACATTTAATGCTTCTGGGTTAACTTTCAAACTTTTCAGGAATTCTCCAGAAAAGCTCAAGTTAGTTACATCTGTAAAAACAGGTAAATAGTCATAGTTTCTTTCAGGCGACTTATTTCCTGCTACTGACAATGCCATTTTGCCTTCGTAAAGTCGAACTTTTGCATTGTCATTTTTGTCTGTAGTTCCATCTCCTACAGCCACACCCAAAGTGTAAGCATAACTTGCATCGATATTCATGCCATCTTCATACTGAATTGTAAAAGGTTCAGTATGAATGCTATATCGACTTGTATCCATCAAATCTTTGGTTTGAACTTCTTGGTAAACTTTACCAAATCGATCCTTGACAAAAAACCGATGATATTCTGTGGCATCCAGATAAGTACCATCAGCAAACTTCACACGATAAAGTTTGCGTTGTCCACCATTGGTATCGCTCGCTGTCTGAAATGGTGTGACGGAACTCCATCTTTGACCATTCCAAATTTCGATTTCACTTCCAACAACATCCTTTATTTTATGCAGTCCGTCTTTCGTAATTAACAGAGTCTCCCCACTGACACAGTGAAAATTAGAGCCGATGATTTCCAGTTTTGTTATCCTAAAGGCTTTTTATCCTCTAGTTCTACAGATTCGATTTTATCTGTAGCTCGGCGTACTTTTTCATTTACGGTAGTTGTAAATGCCCCGCACTCTTGCCAGGATTATGTTCTTCAATTAAGAAGGTTCACCTGGTACGCTCTACGGTGGTAAAGGATTTTTAATTCCCTTACTTACCTCGGAATTAACATCTCAGTCTTCTCCGAATTTGCGAGGTTTTTAACGTGAGGCAAAATTACTTACCACACGGGTTTAAGCCCAAACGGACTGACCGATGCTCTAATTCTTCCGCAGTCATGTCAGGATAGCGTTCCTGGAACCACTGTTTAGCTTTTCCTTCGTCGTAAGCTTTCAAGAACTCAATTTTAAGACTTGGTGTTGAAAGTAAATCAACGTTAGCTCTAGCTACAGCTTCACCAGCCCATTGAATTGCACCTTCACCAGAATAATACTGTTGGCGAACGGCATCAATACACTCTTCCCGCGTCGGTTTATGATGAAAAACGCGAGAGTGATTGGCCATTCTCAAAGCATCTCGATCGGGGTCGATTTTCCAGTTGCCATTTTCATCTTGCTGCCACAGATTATTTTTAGCATTTGCGCCCAGTTCATCACTAGAATCAAATTGACGAATCCCCGCGCTGCGCCTAATATTGCCGGCGACGATCGTGACCGCCGCTTCATCTATCAACACGCAGCATTCAACTGAATTTAACTGCCGCCCTAAAGCTTTATTCAAAATTGCGGCGCAGCGCTGATAAAGGTCGGGCAATTTCACCGGATTTGCTACTCCGCCAAAACCTTTTAAAGGTTCTCCCACCGGGCGAACGTCGCTCAAATCGATGAAAACTTGAACTTCTCCTGCAAATCTTTCATCGGTGGATAATTCCAGCAAACTTTGATAGGAGTTTACCCAACCTTGGCGAGAATCTCCGACATAAATAGTTGCGGTTTTTTCTGCTATTTTTACTTCTGTTTCTTGACGGCGCGACTGGGCGGGTGTAGAGCCGATTTCGCCTTGCATGGTTAGGGTTAAACGGTTGCGAATCGGCGGCAGTTGGTTGATATATTGTGGTTCCAAGACGGCCCCAGTGCCGCAGCCCATCATTGCCAAATCCATTAACAACCCAAAGGAACGCCAGTCGAGAATATTTGTTGAGGAGCAATTATATGCGCCGGAAAAATTCTCTGGTTGCTCGATCCATTTGCTGCCACCTACCCACAGCCAGCGGCCTGAAGCGAGGGTTTTGAGCTCGTTTTGCATCCGGTGCAGCAGTTGTGTTTCTTCGGGGCTGAGGTTTCCCAGCTTTTGCAGCCCCTTGACTGTTCGATCGCACACTTCGGCCCAAGTCTCCCTTCCCGTCTCGGTACGGCGGCTGTAAGTCCTAAAAAATACTGGATTGGCTGCGGGTGCTGTTTCGGGGAAATCGGACAGGTTGCGTTTCTCGCTGGCACTCGATCGCTCTAATTCTCTAACCATAGGTTGTGTACTGACGTGTCGGAATAAATCAACAGACTACGAATATACAACAGGATTCAGATTTAGGGTAAAAGGTTAATATATTTGACAATTTGCACTAGATATGGGGCACAGAAGTGTACAAACTCGATCGACCGATCGCCCCAAAACTTGACGAAAAAACCCGATTTCTTCCAGAAACCGGGTGAAGCGCAAATCTTGTCAATTGTCAATTATTTGTCAATAAAAACTCAATATTGGGTAACAGCGGGTCTTGAACAACCCCCACGCCGTTAAAGCCCCAACGTTCAAGCAGCTTTTTAACCTGAGAACCGGAAATCGATTCTACTCCGAATCGATCGGCAACATCAGCAGCGTGGGCATTGAGATAGCTCAAAGCGTCATAGTCTTCGCGAAACATCAGCAGGTAACTCACTGCCGCATCTGGATTGGGATTCGCGGACAGATATTTGCCGTCACTGCGGGAACGTAGCAAGTAAAAAACTTGAGATAACATATTATCTTGGTTGCCAAAATAATATGTTACCTCAAATTGGGAATTGGGAATTGCCCAAACGATTTTAGACTGACAATTTCAGATTGTAGAAAAGTTGAGTTTTTTTCAACTTTCTACCTAAAAAGGGGAGCATCTCAGTTTTGTAAAAAGCATTTTTTTTATTGTAGTGCGATCGTCCCCGCTCGCGTATTGTACAATACGCGAGCGGGGACCCTCGCACTGTAAATGCAAAACTGAGATGCTCCCCCTAAAAAGTACATAATTGATGCCTAAAATCTCTGGGAATCTAGCAGTTAAATCAAAGTCAGTGCTAAGCCTTTAATCCCTCGCCCGTCACCAATTTGACCGACAATCGAAGCTTGACCGGTCGTCAAATTGATATTGTATAGGCTGGAAACTCCGCCAACCTCGATCGCAGCCAAAGCCGTCTCGTTACCGCCAACACTCCTGATATCAAAGCCGAGAACGGTACCAGCATCAATTCCCAAAGATCCGATCGTATTCAACACCCCATTATTCGGCGGATCTTGCCGCACCAAAACGTCTAAATTGGTGTCAATTGCAAATAGTGTCGTCGAAGTTGCCCCCGCAAAGTTATTCACATACCCAGCAGCAGCAGCAGCGCCGAGATTGCCAAAATTGCGATCGCCCGCAGCATAAGCCAAATTCCCGTCGAGTTGAACTCCCCCCGTCAGCGTGTCAAAATCGACAATGGCCCCAGTATCCGGGTTGAGGCGGGCGTTTTGACCGGCTTGATTGACAAAGCGAATTCGATCGACTGTCGGATTGAAATCAAAACCCGCAGCCCCCGGAGTTAGGGGAACAGCAAACTGCCCGCTACCGACTGCACTTGCAGCCCCAGTAACGGGATTGATCGCGTACAAGCGATTGCTAGAACCGACACCGTATAGCACACCGTTAGCGGGGCGAAAATCAATTCCCAGCAAACTTTCTCCCGGCTGCAACCCTGTAACTGCCACGTCGCTGAGAATCGCCCGCGGTGCCGCCTCGTTAAAACCGACAATTGTTTCGGCGCCATTTCTGACAGTTAAGGCGTAAGCTGTAGGCAAAGGCAAAGCCAAACCGTTAATCTCTCTCCCGTCGGCAATTTGACCGACAAAGGAAGCTTGACCGCTACTTAAATTGATATTGTACAAGCCGGAAATCCCACCGACTTCCAGCGCCGCCACCGCTACCTCGCGGCCGCCAATACTTCTGATATCAAAGCCGTTAACGCTAGTAGCATCAACTCCCAAAGATCCGATCGTATTCAACCCTCCATTATTCGGCGGATCTTGTCGCACCAAAACATCCAAATCGCTGTCAATTACAAACAGGGTTGTCGAAGTTCCCCCGGCAAAGTTATTCACATACGCAGCCCCTGCAGCCGCTGGATTTGACCCAAAATTGCGATCGCCCGCAACATAAGCCAAATTCCCGTCGAGTTGAATTCCCCCCGCCACCGTGTCAAAATCCACAAGTGCCCCGTTATCCGGGTTGAGGCGGGCGTTTTGATCGCCTTCATTGACAAACCGAATTCGATCGACTGTCGGATTGAAATCAAAACCCGCAGCCCCCGGAGTTAGGGGAACAGCAAACTGCCCGTTACCGACTGGACTTGCTTCCCCAGTCATCGGATTGACAGTATACAAGCGATTGCTAGAACCCACACCGTAAAGCAAACCGTTAGCCGGTCGATAATCAATTCCTAGCAAACTTTCTCCCGCTGGCAATCCAGTCACGGGAAAATCTGAGATCACACTTCCCGGATTGGAAAGACTAAAACCGACAATCCGATTAGCAGGAGTTAAAGCATAAGCCGTTGTCCGCGCTGGAGGCGGGGGGTTGGGAACAACGCTGCCAATATTATTAGTGAAAGTTGCCTGGTTAATCGCACTTTGCCTCACCCCTCTGAGAGTAGCGAGAAATTCTCCAGTCACTCGGTCTTGAATAACAGTATCGTTTCCAGCTTCCAGAATATTCAAGTCGCTAAAACTGAGACCTTCCCCCAAACCGATTAAATCTGTACCTGGTACAAAATCGGCGATCAGGTCGGCATTTGCCAAACTAACACCGCCGCTGGTACGGTTCGGGTCAGCCTCCGCGTAGCGCCTCAAAACAAATAGGTCTGCCCCGTCTCCGCCTATCAGGACATCAGTATCTCGATCGCCCGACAAAACATCATTGCCGGAGTTGCCCGATATGGAATCGCTGCCTTTTCCGCCCACTAAAAAATCGTTACCTTCTCCGCCGTTAATAGTGTCGTTCTCTAAATCTCCAAAGAGCGAATCTTGACCTAAATTGCCCTCAATTAAATCGCTTTGTTTCCCGCCATAAATGCTGTCATTACCAGAGTTTCCGGCAATGGTGTCATTGCCCATAAAACCAAAAATCAGGTCATTTTCTGGAGTTCCTGCTAGCAAGTTTGCTTGTGCGGTGTCTCTAATTTCTGCCATGTTCTAATCACCCTCTAAATTTAATACTTCTGTTGCCTAACGGCGGTGGTATTCTCAGTCAAAATATCACAAATTCGCACTTTTAGGATAGTTTTTCTGATTTTCGGCTGTAGGGGTGGGTTGCCATAAAAGTATTACAAGCAGCTAAAATGATATATAAACCCGCCCCCCGATTCCAATAAACCCACTCCTAAAGACAGATCGCTTAGCCGTATTTTATAGTTTGGTGTGTAGCCAAGGGCGATCGCAGCTCAACTGCAAACAGGCAAGCTGAAATTTTTAGCGGTGCGAACCTATGAAATTTTGTACTGCGTTCATTAGTAATATACGCTGACTCTATAATTTTGGATCTGTACGGTCAGAATTTTTTTTCAAATTTAATCTTAAAGCCTGCGAAGGTGGGCTTTGTGTGTGTAGCGGCGACCACCATCATCAAGTCTGCACGGAAAATTCCTCTGGATCAATATCCCAATTTGCCCAGCGAATTGCCTCCCTAGCTGATGTCAGGTTAGGCGGCACTCTCAAAGCGTGAATGAATCCCGTACTCGGACAAGTCATTTTTAACAAACAAATCGGCTCAACATCGGCATTATCTATTGTTAATAGTGCATATTCCTGCCAACTATCTATTTGTTCTGCGGACAACTCTTGAATTATGCGATCGTAACCAATTTCTTCAATTAACACTCGCCGAACTTCGGCATTATCTTCTGCTAAAATCCATTCGGATTGCCATTGATTTGGGTGGACTTTGCCGTATTCTTCAGGCAATCTGACGCCGTGATAATAGTAAAAATTCCATCCATCCGCAAACTCAATCGCAGGTTCTCCTTCCGCGTGCAAGCGGTTTTGACTGTCAAAGCGCAGGTGGCGCGGGCGATCGCACACCGCGCAAATCTTTTCAAAGGCAAATATCCAACCGCAATGCTCGAAAAGCAGCTTTTGGGAGCGAAGTATTTCTTGTGCCTTTTGGGAGAGATTGATGCCTAATGAAGAGATATACAATTCAGTCAAATAGATTGTTTTAAACAAAGTCGTGGGGGTTTCAGGGGATGTCATGTCGCAGAAATAATCGGGCAAAATATCCGACATCGTTTGTTTCGATCGCACATAGCTGTCAGCCAATTCGTACATTAGCGAACTCAGTGTGCTGTCTGCTTCGGGCTCGATAGCCATGCAATCGAGCTCATACTCCCACACGCCCGGACTTGTAAAGTCTCTTACAATCGATGGGGAAATCCCTTGGCTGTATAGGTTTTCCCCCAATCTATTCCTGTCCCATTCGTCTGAGCAGTTTTGTGAAGGATCGCATTTCAGCAAGTTGAAGATTTGGAGATAAGCGTTGCGGGGACTGCTGCAAATAATAACTTCGGGTGCTTCTAGACCAATAGCTGCATAGGCAATTTTGACTGCTTCTGTGGCTTTTTCAGCATCAATTGGCTTAGTCGAGAGAGTCAGACGTTTCTGTACGAGTTCGCCTGACACACTGATGTCGGTAATTTGATTGTTTTCGAGATACAGTGTTGTCAGATTGGTGAGTGATCGCAAGGCGCTGATGTCAGTAATTGGATTGTCGCTGAGATGCAGTGTTGTCAGATTGGTGAGCGAGCCGAGGAAGCTGATGTCGGTAATTTGATTGTTGTCGAGATCCAGTGTTGTCAGATTGGTGAGCGAGCCGAGAAAGCTGATGTCGATAATTTGATTGTTGTCGAGATCCAGTGTTGTCAGATTGGTGAGCGAGCCGAGAAAGCTGATGTCGGTAATTTGATTGTTGTCGAGATCCAGTTTTGTGAGATTGGTGAGCGAGCCGAGAAAGCTGATGTCGGTAATTTGATTGTTGCTGAGATCGAGTGTGGTCAGATTGGTGAGCCATCGCAAGGCGCTGATGTCGGTAATTTGATTGTCGAAGAGCTCGAGTTTTGTCAGATTGGTGAGCGAGCCGAGGAAGCTGATGTCGGTAATTTTCTTGCTGTAGAGAGACAGTGTTGTCAGATTGGTGAGCGAGCCGAGAGAGCTGATGTCGGTAATTTTCTTGCTGTAGAGAGACAGTGTTGTCAGATTGGTGAGCGAGCCGAGGAAGCTGATGTCGGTAATTCTATTACCCCAGAGATTCAGTGTGGTCAGATTGGTGAGCGAGCCGAGGAAGCTGATGTCGGTAATTCGATTGTAGTCGAGATGCAGTGTGGTCAGATTGGTGAGCGAACCGAGGGAGCTGATGTCGGTAATTTGATTGAAGCTGAGATTCAGTGTGGTCAGATTGGTGAGCGAGCCGAGGAAGCTGATGTCGGTAATTCCATTGCTGTTGAGATTGAGTGTGGTCAGATTGGTGAGCGAGCCGAGAAAGCTGATGTCGCTAATTCGATGATTGTTGCCCAGATTCAGTGTTGTCAGATTGGTGAGCGAGCCGAGGAAGCTGATGTCGGTAATTTGATTGAAGCTGAGATTCAGTGTTGTCAGATTGGTGAGCGAGGCGAGGGAGCTGAGGTCGGTAATTTGATTGTGGTAGAGATTCAGTGTTGTCAGATTGGTGAGCGAGCCGAGAGAGCTGATGTCGCTAATTCCAGTGCTTTCGAGATTGAGTGTTGTCAGATTGGTGAGCGAGCCGAGAGAGCTGATGTCGCTAATTTGATTGCTTTGGAGATTGAGTGTTGTCAGATTGGTGAGCGAGGCGAGGGAGCTGATGTCGGTAATTTTATTGCTGCGGAGATCCAGTTCTGTCATGCTTGAAAGTATCTGCTCCGCTGCTTCAGGGTCATCAGTGCCAGCCTTTTTTAACAACACTTTAACTGTGTGCCTTGCCTTTTGTGAAAGACTGTCAATATGCCTGCACCTGTCCGCAAAGCTCCTAAAAATAATGGGTTCGTTTGGTTGTTTTTCTGACATAAAATACTCCGAGGGAACAAAATTTGAGTAACAATTGACATCCGCCGCAACTCGCTCAAGTCTGCACGGAAAATTCCTCTGGATCAATACCCCAATTTACCCAGCGAATTGCCTTCCTAGCAGATGTCAGGTGCGGCACTCTCAAAACGTGAATGAATCCCGTACTTGGACAAGTCATTTTTAACAAATAAATCTGCTCCCAATCCGAGGCTTTATCTATTTTTAATAGTGCATATTCCTGCCAAATATCTATTTGCGTGGCTGACAATTCTTGAATTATGCGCTCGTAACCAATTCCTTGAATTAACACTCGCCTCAGCTCGGCATTGTCTTCTGTTAAAAGCCACTGGGATTGCCATTGGTTTGGGTGGAGTTTGCCGTATTTTTTAGGCAATCTGACGCCGTGATAATAGTAAAAATTCCATCGATCCGCAAACTGAATGGCAGGTTCTCCTTCCGCGTGCAAGCGGTTTTGACTGTCAAAGCGAAGGTGGGGGCGATCGCACACAAAGCAAATTTTTTCAAAGGGAAATATCCAACCGCAATGCTCGAAAAGCAGCTTTTGGCAGCGAAGTATTTCTTGTGCCTTTTCCGAAACATTGACGCCTAATGAAGATATATACCATTCAGTTAAATAGATTTCCTTAAACAAAGTCGTGGGGGTTTCAGGGTATTCCAGGCCCTCCAAATAATCGGGAAAAACATTCCCCATCGTTCGTTCCGATCGCACATAGCCGTCAGCCAATTCGTACATTAGCGAACTCAGTGTGCTGTCTGCTTCGGGCTCGATAGCCATGCAATCGAGCTCATACCCCCACACCGCCGGACTTGTAAATTCTCTCACAATCGATGGGGACATGGACATCCATTTCCCGTCTAGCTGTTTCCCCAATCTATTGCCATGCCCTTCGTTTGACCAGTTTGGTGAATGGTCGCCTTTGGGCAAGTTGAAGATTTGGAGATAAGCGTCGTGGGGACTGCTGCAAATAATAACTTCGGGTTGTTCTAGCCCAATAGCGGCGTAGGCAACTTTGACTGCTTCTGTGGCTTTTTGAGCATCAATTGGCGTAGTCGAGAGAGTAAGACGTTTTTGTGCGAGTTCGCCTAACACGCACAGAGCGGTAATTGGATTGGAGTCGAGATGCAGTGTTGTCAGATTGGTGAGCGCTCGCAAGGCGCTGATGTCGGTAATTTGATTGTGGTCGAGATGCAGTGTTGTCAGATTGGTGAGTGAGCCGAGAAAGCTGATGTCGGTAATTTGATTGTGGTCGAGATGCAGTTCTGTCAGATTGGTGAGCGAGCCGAGAAAGCTGATGTCGCTAATTTGATTGTCGTTGAGATACAGTTCTGTCAGATTGGTGAGCGAGCCGAGAAAGCTGAAGTCGGTAATTTGATTGCCGCCGAGATCCAGTGTTGTCAGATTGGTGAGCGAGCGCAAGGCGCTGATGTCGGTAATTTGACTGCCGCCGAGAGACAGTGTTGTCAGATTGGTGAGCGAGCCGAGGGAGCTGATGTCGGTAATTTGACTGCCGCCGAGAGACAGTGTTGTCAGATTGGTGAGCGAGCCGAGGAAGCTGATGTCGGTAATTTGATTGTAGCCCAGATTCAGTGTGGTCAGATTGGTGAGCGAGCCGAGAAAGCTGATGTCGGTAATTTGATACCAGTCGAGATTGAGTGTGGTTAGATTGGTGAGCGAGCCGAGGAAGCTGAAGTCGGTAATTTTATTGCTTTCGAGATCCAGTGTTGTCAGATTCGTGAGCGAGCCGAGGAAGCTGATGTCGGTAATTCGATTTCTGTAGAGATTCAGCGTGGTCAGATTGGTGAGCGAACCGAGAGAGCTGATGTCGGTAATTTGACTGTAGCTGAGATCCAGTGTGGTCAGATTGGTGAGCGAGCCGAGAAAACTGAAGTCGGTAATTTTATTGTCGCCGAGATCCAGTGTGGTCAGATTGGTGAGCGAGCCGAGGGAGCTGATGTCGATAATTTGATTGCCGCGGAGAGACAGTGTTGTCAGATTGGTGAGCGAAGCGAGAGAGGTGATGTCGGTAATTTCATTGTAGCCCAGATCCAGTGTGGTCAGATTGGTGAGCGAGTGGAGGAAGCTGATGTCGGTAATTCGATTTCTGCCCAGATCCAATTCGGTCATGCTTGAAAGTATCTGTTCCGCTGCTTCAGGGTCATTAGTGCGAGCCTTTTTTAACAACACTTTAACTGTGTACCTTGCTTCTTCTGAAAGGCTGTCAATATGCCTGCACCAGTCGGGAAAGCGGCTAAAACTCCTTGGCTCGTTTGGTTGTTTTTCTGACATAAAACACTCCTAGATGGGGAATGGGGAATGGGGCATGGGAATATTTATCGCACTTTTATGGTAATTTATCGCGCAGGTCAAGCCAAGTGTTGAGTTTTTCATCTAAAACATATTTATCAGTATCAGAAAGTGCTGCAATAACTTTCAAGCGATTTTTAAGTTTTCTTAACTCGCGAATTTCTGCAATAGGTAGCGTTTGCCAATTAGCAGCCTTTTTTTCGACATCTTCCTGCGACTCTTTGATGTTATCCCAAAACCATTCTAAAATTAAGTTAACATCGAGAACAGGATGATCGGAAATTACTTCCTGTTTTTCTATCATCGCAGCCCGCAACATCATTGAGGAAATCGTAAAAGACTCGCCACTACCTGGTTTTTTCCGATCGGCATCATCGGCCTTGCGATCGTAAATTGCGATCGCGACTTCTGCCCATTTGCGATCGCACAAACCGGAACCATTTTGACCTTTTCGAGCCTTAGCCGAGGCAACATCGGCTAATAATAGCCAGTTAAACCCTTGTGGTTCGGTGGTTTGACCTGAAAATATGTTGTTCGCCCAAATCAGTACAGATTCGGCATTTTGTTCGAGAATGCGATCGAGGGATATTGTCGTAGGAGATTGAGTCATCATTTATCTACTCTACATATTCGATATCAGCATTATTTGGATCGACTCCGCCAAATAAACCGGGTTTTTATCTAATTTGCGAGCTGAAACGAAGTATTCAAGGGAAAAACCCGGTTGCTGACTATCCCTGCGTAAGTTCCTATCTCCTTTTGCGGTCGATCGCGATCGAACACTATCAGGCAAGCCACTTGAGAAAAAAATGGGTTTTTCACCTACTCAACACTTTGAATTAGTTTCATGTTATTTCTCAGCCATTCATTGACCAAAGCTTGAACCTCAATCTTTTTATGATCGGCAATTTTAGTCACAAAGTCCTCGACATCGGGTTCGAGATAAATGGGATAATGAAACGTAGCATCAGGATGGTAAAACTTGCCTTGCTCTGATGAAGAAAACTCATACTCTGATTTCATAATTTCCTCTCTTGATAAGGTTGGGTTTCAGTGGAATTAGCTTTGCGGGCTGAAATAATCCGAATTACACAGGAGGTGCGATCGGTTTGTTCAAAGGTATGGACAACAACCCTTAAAATTTCTGTTTCATCTAAACCTATGGTAATCCATCTATCTTCATCTTGACTGTGTTCTTCATCATAGATTGTTAATTGAGAACGATCGCGGAAAACAGTTGATGCCAAACGAAAATTTAATTGATGTTTGCGAATATTTTGCTTTTCTTTGGCTGGATTCCAATCAAAATTATAATCCAAAGCAATTTATCAGGTTAAATCGAGGTACTATCAAATTATAACACCAATTATAAGTTAGGGTTTTTCACCCCGCGTGCGTCCAGGACTAATTCTACTATTTCAAATCTTCCAGCTTAATCCGAGGATCGATCGCTTTCAGCAGCAAATCCGCCAACAAATTCCCCACAATCAACATCGTCGCACCCATCATCAAACTTGCCATTACTAAATACAAATCTTGATTGTTCACCGCCTCCAAAGTCAGCTTTCCCAAACCCGGCCAATTAAAGAAAAATTCCGCAATAAACGCACCGCTCAACAAACTAGCAAACTCAAAACCCAATAGCGTAATCAACGGGTTAACAGCATTCCGCAAAGCATGAATGTAAATTACTCGATCGTCCGGCAAACCTTTCGCGCGTGCCGTTCGGATGTAATCTTGACGCAGCACGTCCAACAATTGTCCGCGCATCAATCTTTGCAAACCAGCAAAACCAGTAACGCTGAGGGCGACTGTTGGCAAAATTAAGTGCCAGCCGTAATCGAGGATTTGACCCCACCAAGGTAAGTCGGCGTGGTCAATACTCGTCATTCCTCCGACGGGAAACAGAGGCGAAGTATTTTGAGCAAAAAATAGCAGCAGCAACGCTGTGATAAAGCTCGGAAATCCCTGTCCGGTGTAGCTGACTACTTGCAGAACTCGATCGACTGTGCGGTTTTGATTGACGGCGGCGACAATTCCCAAGGGAATGGCGATCGCCCAAGTTACAATCAAAGATGCGATCGCCATTAATAACGTCGCCGGTACCCGTTCCCACAGCAGCGAAGCTACGGATCGCTGATACACAAAACTCGTGCCAAAATTCCCCCGCGTCACAATTTGTTGCAGCCACAGCCAATACTGCACAATCGCTGGTTTATCTAAGCCGAACTGCTGTTCGAGTTGCTTGAGTGTCTCCGGCGAAATCTTCGGATTTTGGCTCAAAGTATCCAAGTAATTTCCCGGTGCTAGCTCAATAATTGCAAAACAAAGCATCGATGCCAAAAATAGCGTTAAAAGTGCCTGCAACAGTCGCTTGAAAACATAAGTAAATGTCTCGCTGCTAAACAGAGAATTCAACCTTCGCCAATTTCGATTCAATTTAATAGAAGTCATAGGATTTTAGATTTTAGATTTTAGATTTTAGATGTGAAGAATTGTGAATGATATTAATTCCGGTTGCATCGGAATGATTTAACCACAGAGAACGCAGAGAACGCAGAGAAAGAGAAGAGAGAGATGAATAATTCCGATGCAAAGGTCAAGGATATTATTTGTCAGTAGTTTTTATTCAAGTGTCAGCAGTCAACTGTCAACTGTCAACTGCCAACAGTTAACTAACTAATACTCCACTAGCGTGACGATCGGCACATCGGGCAATTTCTGCCTGCCGCCCAAGGCCTGCAATTCAATGATAAAAGCAAAACCGACAAGCTCGCAGCCAGCTTGCTCTAACAATTTAGCCGTCGCCGCCGCTGTTCCGCCAGTGGCGATTAAATCGTCCACAATCAGCACCCGGCTGCCGGATGTCATCGCATCTCGGTGCATCTCCAGTCGATCGACACCGTACTCCAACTCATACTCAGCAAAATGAACCGCACCTGGCAGTTTCCCTGGTTTGCGGACAGGAATAAAGCCTATTCCCATTTTATAAGCCAACGGCGCGCCAAAGATGAAGCCCCGCGATTCCATGCCCACCACATAGTCAACAGACATTGCAGAGCATTTTTCGGCTAAGCTGTCAATGGTGTAGCTCAGCCCTTGCGGGTCGCGCAGCAAAGTTGTAATGTCTCGAAACATAATTCCCGGCTTGGGGAAATCAGGAATGTCGCGAATCAGAGATTTGAGATCCATAAGCTTGCAGATCCGGGTTGAAGGTAACGAGGCATCAAAAATGGTACAATAATAACGTGAAAAATTAAAAATTAAAAAATAAAAATTAAAACTAAGAGCTTTTTTAATTTTTATTCTTTAATTGCTTAATCCTTTACGTACTATGTAAACAAATGTCATAATTCCCTAACAACAGGGTTGAATATCAACATTTGTCACCCTAAGATCTAAAGTCAAAAATCTAATATCTAAAATCCAATGATTAAGTTGGCAGCACGAGTGGGTGAGGTTCCTCCTTCTATAACCTTGGCGATCGCCGCTAAGGCTAAAGCCATGAAGGCCGAAGGGATTGATGTCTGTAGTTTGAGTACGGGAGAACCCGACTTTGATACCCCCGAACACATTAAAGCAGCGGCAAAACAAGCTTTAGACGCGGGGAAGACTAAGTACGGCCCGGTGTCTGGGGAACCGCAGTTAAAAGCTGCGATCGCCCGCAAACTCCAATCCGACAACAATCTCAACTATCAACCGGAAAATATCATTGTCACCAACGGCGGCAAGCATTCGCTCTACAATCTGATGATGGCTCTGATCGAGCCTGGAGAGGAAGTAATTATTCCGGCTCCCTACTGGCTAAGCTACCCTGAAATGGTGAAACTCGCCAGCGGCAAGCCAGTAATTGTACGGACTGATGCTTCTACAGGATATAAAATTACACCGGAACAACTGAGTAAAGCGATTACTCCCCAAACCAAGTTATTTGTACTGAATTCGCCTTCTAACCCGACGGGAATGGTGTATACTCCGGCGGAAATCAAAGCATTGGCCGAGGTGATAGTCGATCGAGATATTTTAGTCGTTGCTGACGAGATTTACGAAAAAATTATATATGACGGCGCCCAACACGTCAGCATCGGTTCCCTAGGCCAAGAAATCTTCGATCGCACCCTGATCAGCAGCGGTTTTGCTAAAGCTTACTCGATGACAGGCTGGCGAGTCGGTTATTTGGCCGGGCCGATCGAATTAATCAAAGCCACCAGCACCATTCAAGGTCACAGTACGTCAAATGTGTGTACCTTTGCACAGTACGGCGCGATCGCAGCTTTGGAAAGCAGCCAAGAATCTGTCGAAACAATGCGTCTAGCTTTTGCCGAAAGGCGTCAGGTAATATTTGAATTACTCGATGCTATCCCTGGAATTAGCTGTATTAAACCCGACGGTGCTTTCTATATGTTTGTCAACATCAGCAAGACTGGAATGAATTCTTTGGAATTTTGCGACGCTTTCTTAGAACAGCAGCAGGTAGCAGTTATTCCGGGGATTGCTTTTGGTGCAGACGACCACATTCGCTTGTCTTACGCCACCGATTTAGGCACAATTAAAAAAGCTGTAGAAAGGCTCGATAAATTTGTCCGCAGCCTCTAAAAATTAGTCTGTTGACTGTTGACTGTTGACTGTTAACGGTTCACTGTTAACGGTTAACGGTTAACTGTTAACTGTTCACAACTGACAACTGACAACCAACAACTGACAACCAACAACTGACAACCAACAACTGACTAATAACTAAAGCTGTTTAGTCATAATCTCTTTGAGCAAATCCAGCCCCTTCTTAACTCGCCGAGAAACAGTCACCGCACTGATACCCAAGCGTTCAGCCGTTTCTTTCTGGGTCAAATCGTAGAGAAAAACAAACTCCAATATCTCGCGAGTCCGTTGTTCCAACATCGCCAAAGCTTGCTGTACGCGGATTTGATCCTCTTGCGCCAACTGAAAACTCCGATACTTGCTATCGGGCACCAATTCTCCCAGACAAGTCGCCCCCTCATCTTCATCTTGCATCGGCGCGTCCAAACTCAGAGGCGATCTGTTGAGATGGGCCAACTTAATTTCTTGCCATTCTTGTACAGAAACCTCAAGGGCTGCTGCTACTTCAGCATCCGTAGGTTTGCGGTTTAACTGCACCTGCAAATCCTTAATCGTGGCTACAGATTTGCGTTCCAGGGACTGCCAGTGGCGGGGAAATCGCACAGAAGGGCTTTTGTCGCGCAAGTAGTGTTGAATTTCGCCCCGTATGTAGGGAATTGCAAAGGAACTAAAAGCGTGTCCCTTGGCGATATCAAACCGCTCGATCGCCCTGATCAACCCAATACATCCGACTTGCAGCAAATCGTCGTAGCTTTCACCGCACTGGTTGATCCAGTGGTAAACTTCTTTTCTGACCAGTCCAATATTCAGTTTAACTAACTGATTGCGGATTTCATTCGATCCAGAAATTTGGTACTCGCGCAACAATTGGAAATTTTCGCTTTTTAGCTCGTTCGGCAGTGTGGTAGACATGGTGACATAAGGGTTGGTAGAGCAGAGGACTGAGGTTGCTTTAGATCTAGCTTCTAATCTAGTCTAAAAAAATTCACTTTTAGGTAGTGTAATCCTAGCACTTAATCGGTGTGATAGCGGACACACCAGTTGAGTTTTCGGTACCTGAACGGATTTAGCGGGATTCTCCGAAGTTTTTCGGCATCAGGCAGACTTTTACCAGGTAGAAGGCCTTCGACCGAATACCCAATTTAAGCAGCTTTTTTGAAAAATATATTATAAGCTGAAAACGCTGTGAATACAATACTTTAATTAATTAAAAATCCCAAATTCATAACTTGCGAATCACCACAATTCAATCATACATTTAGTCATTAGTCAACAGTCCTAAGTTATATTGCTCAAGACTGTTGGCTAATGAAGAGCGAGCAGTACCTTTAGTACCAGAAACTGCTCAAGTTCGATCGATCCAGAAAGCCACTTTTACGAGACAGAAGGCTCAATGCGAGCGTAAAACAAACCCCGAATTTTCACGTCCAGAGCCGGTCTAGCTCCCAAATCAGTATCAGAAGGCTGCGTGCTCTCAAAAATCCCGCCAACTTCGCCAGTGGCGCTGTTGACTTTAGCAACTTGGAGAGAAATTTTGCCCGCCTTGGTGCGGGTGTCAGCAACCTTAACATTAGCCCGCACACGTTTGGAATTGTCAGTAGCCGGAAGCGCTACAGCATTGTCATAGCCAGTCGCTACCCCGCGAGCTTTAGGGTCTAAAAAGCCTGCGCTGCGGTAAGAAGGAACGTTAAACTCCCCTCTCAAATCGGTGGAAGTATTGATAGCAACCACTCCCGGTTCGGAACTGGCCACTAGCTGTTTAATGGTAAACAAGAAAGGTACTTGCTCTCCGCCCGGTAACTGAATCGTAATAGCTTGAAAATCCAAGCCGTCTTCTTCTGTGAAAGTCAGAGTTCCGTCAGTACCGACCTTGAGCGTACCTTGAACTTGGTCAATGCTCGACGTGAACCGTGTCAGCAATTTACCAGGCACAAATTCCGCTTCTTGGCGTTTGTTTGCTGGTTCTTCCTTCACAAAATAAGTTGTGGGCTGCAAACACAAACCAGTCAGTTTATAGGTGGCACCAGCTTCGATGGGGATCGATCCCCGAGAAGTTTCTGCCAAGCTAGGGCAGTTATTAGCCAAGCCAGTACCTCTAATCTCGTCGTAGGTAAGCAACTCAGTAGTCGCCACCGTGTCAGGAGCAGAAGAACAAGCAACCAGCGCACTCATGCAAAATGCTAAAAGTGCAACAATTAAAGCACGATATTTCATTGCAAACCTCAATATCCAACATCGGATTATATTAAGAAAAAGCCCTAGTTCGAGCAAAATATAATTGCCCGCCGGCAGGCTAGGCCAGCGCTTAGGGCAGCATTTAGATCCAGATCGCTCGCTTCACCGAGACCGGCATTGACTCAAAAAATCAAGCTAGTGCGCCGTGAAAATAAGCATGAACTTATGATTTCTCAAAGGTTCGGATCGCAGCCCAATACACATGGTACGACGGGTTGTGCTCTTTTCCTGACTTGGACTGCAAATTAATATTGCTTAAGTCAACCTACTTAAGTTACTTTGCTTATGGCCCCGAATGGCGATCGCGACTAGCTCGATTAGTCGATTGACCAAAAGGCTGGGGACAAAGGCCTTGTAGATTTCAAAGGAAGCAGCAGTATGGACAACGGCAAAGATTTAGAGTCAGAAAAGTTGCAGTCTCAAATGCAATCGCTGACAGAGGCGATTCGGACTTTAGCCGAAAGTTGTCAGGGAGACAGTCTGCTGCTTTTGGCCCTGCTGCGGAGGCTGGAAGCTTCGCACCGGGAAATTCGGGACGGTTTGTTTCAAGCGTCTTTTCCCGACAACCGCCAAGCACTTTACAAACTGCTCAGGAATATTGAAGCCAATGGCGGCTGGCCTTACATCCACCGCATGAAACTTCGATCGCTCTTGGGGTACAGCCAACAATTATCTCCTCTAGAAGATTCTCCAGCCGAGTCGCCACAAGACTCGGCAGAAACTCCCCACGACGTGAAATAGTTTTGAGTTATGAGTTTAGTGAGTTTTACATTAACTCATAACTCATCACTGAGCTGCGCGATCGCGCCTAGAACCCCAAAGGTGTAGGAGCTAAGGGTATCGGGTTCGGCACCGTCGGGAATATCGGCGTCTGGCCCGGCATTGGCAATAGTCCGGGAGTCCGCGTCGGGGGGATCGAACTAATTGATAGCAGAGGCGAATCAGGCACGCTAACTGTCGGCGGAATCGGAATCCTCGAAGCAGTCGGCGTTGGAGTCGGAGTCGGTGCTGCTGTGGGAGTCGGAGTCGGTGCTGCGGTGGGAGTCGGCGTCGGTGCGGCTGTGGGAGTTGGAGTTGGAGTTGGAGTTGGAGTTGGAGTTGGAGTTGGAGTTGGAGTTGGAGTTGGAGTTGGAGTCGGAGTTGGAGTTGGAGTTGGAGGAGGAGTTGGAGTCGGAGGCGGAGTTGGAGTCGGAGGCGGAGTTGGAGTTGGAGCATCAGTTGCAGCCGCAGTTGCAGCCCCAGTTATATCTGTAGTTGTGGTTGTAACTGTGGTTGTAACTGTAGTCCTAGTTGGTCTGGGAGTAGCCGTCCCAGTCACAGCGATAAAATCATTCGCCTCGATCAGCGCCGCCGGAGTGTCGATCAAAATTGCTAAAAGCTTGCCGTCGAGCGTCGTAATTACTGTATCCCTGACATTTGCACCGTTACCTTGCCGAACTTGCAGTTGAGCGAAAGATAAATTGCTCGGCAGTCCAAAGAAATCCTCTGTGTCATTGTAATCAGTAATTAAACCCAAACTGCCAGGCCCGGCTCCCAATCCAAAGACATCGCTGCCGCTGCCGCCAGTCAGAGTATCCGAACCCTCGCCCCCGATTAAAGAATCATTACCCTCTGCCCCAAATAAATTGTCATTGCCGAAACTGCCCAAAATGGTATCGTCGCCGATACCTCCTGCCAAGGAGTCATCGCCAAAACCGCCGTCGATACCATCATTACCTTTGCCGCCAAACAGGAAGTCATTGCCTTCATCTCCCAGTACCGAGTCGTCGGCTTCATCGCCGCGAAGGGTATCCGAACCGGTGCCGCCAAAAACTGTATCGTCAGCCTTGCCCCCGAATATCTGGTCATTACCAGCGTCTCCGAAGAGCGAATCGTTGTCGGCATTGCCGTACAAAGTGTCGTCGCCGTCGCCGGCACTCAAGTAATCGTTGCCCTCACCGCCCAACAGTTGATCCCTGCCGCTACCGCCGTTGAGAGAATCGTTCCCAAAATTCCCGTAGAGAAAGTCGTCATCAGCATTCCCGAACACGGAATCGTCCCCGTCATTCCCTGTGAGGGTGTCGTTGCCAGTACCGCCGGCAATCACATCAAAGCCTGCGTTCCCACTAACTAAGTCGTCCCCTGCATCTCCCAACACGCTGTCTATCCCGTCGTTGCCGTCGAGGATGTCGTTGCCCAAACCGCCGCGAATCGAGTCGTCGCCGTTGCCGCCGGAAGCAGAATCGCGGCCTTGGTTGCCAATAAGTTCGTCATTTCCTTCACCGCCAATCAGCGAATCTGCTCCGTCACCTCCAAGAAGCTGGTCGTTGCCGCCGTCGCCCTCTAGGGTGTCATCTCCTCCCGCACCCAGAGGCGTGTCATCGCCATCTAAGCCGCGAATTCGATCGCCCAGCGGAGTCCCTAGAATAAAGTCGTTGCTGTCTGTGCCGATCAGGTTTGTCATACGGGATACACCGGTCCTCAATAAAATAAATTGTTTGAAATTAGGTTAATCGCCTTCGTGACAAGGGATTGCTGCTTGCCTAGGTTAGCATAATTGAGATTTTGGCAATCTGGCGCAGGGGCGCTGGAAGTTTTGCCCGTGTCCGCCGTTGCGATCGGGGCTGGTATAATGCCCGATTAGTCATTAGTCATTAGTCATTAGTCATTAGTCATTAGTCATTAGTCATTAGTCATTAGTCATTAGTCATTAGTCATTAGTTAACAGTTAACAGTTAACAGTCAACAGTCAACAGTCAACAGTCATCAGTCAACAGTCAACTTTTATGCGCTAATAGGTAACACTATCTCAAATTCACTCCCTCCCCCCAAAGTAGAATTGACATTAATTGTTCCGCCGTGGGTTTCGACTACAATCTGGCGGGCGATCGCCAATCCTAACCCAGTGCCTTTTCCTACTGCCTTCGTTGTGAACAAATGGTCAAAAATACGCTGTTTCACTGATTCTGTCATGCCCGCACCGTTATCGGCAATCTGAATTTTGATGTGCCGATCGCCCGACAGACTGGTACGAATAGTGATACAGTGTGGATTTGCTTTAATATCCTCGAAACTGCGTCCTTGGTTTGATTCTTCTAGGGCATCGATCGCGTTAGCAAGCAGGTTCATAAAGACTTGGTTAAGTTGACCGGGAAAGCATTCGATTGGGGGGAGATTGCCGTAGTCTGTGACGACTTCGATCGCAGGATGGTGTTCGTTGGCTTTCAGCCGATGTTTCAAAATTAAGATTGTGCTGTCAAGGCCCTCATGGATGTTAAAGGGAACTTTGTAGTCTTTATCGGCTCTGGAGAAGGTGCGGAGGCTGGTGCTAATGCCGCGAATGCGATCGCACCCCACTTTCATCGACAACAGCATCTTTGGCAAATCTTCTAAGGCATACTCTAAATCAATATCCTCAGCATCTTGTTCGATTTCCTCGCCAGGATTTGGCAGTTTTTCTTGATATAATTTTAAATGGCCAATCACATCTTTGATCGTGGTGGTTGCTTCCTCAATATTGCCGCTAATAAAGCCGACAGGATTATTGATTTCGTGGGCTATTCCTGTGACGAGATTGCCCAGGGTGGACATTTTTTCGCTTTGCACGATCTGTAACTGTGCTTGCTGCAAATCAAGGAGCGATCGCTCTAATTCTTGTGCATAAGTTTGAGATTGTTGGTACAAGCGGGCATTTTCTATAGAGATAGCCGCTTGGGCGCACAAAAGTTGGATGACATCAGTGCGCTCTTCTGTAAATGCACCAATTGTCAAGTTATTTTCTAGATATAGCAACCCGATTAATTTACCCTGATTTAAAATTGGCGCGCACAGCACACTTTTCGGCTTTTTCTGCACCCAATACTGATCGGCAATAAAATCGTTTTGTACTGCTGCATTATCCAAAACGACAGTTTTCCAAGTCCGCTTAACATAGTTGACCACAGCAGCGGGAACCTCGTCGCTGGCTGACAGCGGTACAGATATTGAGATGACATCTTGATGGAAGGAGGCTACAGCTTCGATCGCGAGATTCCCATCCTTAAGCAACAGGAGAACTGCTTTTTTTGCCCCGGCATTTTCCATCACCACACACATCAGCGCAGCCAGCAATTTTTCTAATTGAATTTCACTTGAGAGAGTTTGGGAGGCTTTGAGAATAGCCGCGAAATCCAGGGTTTCGTAAATACTGTTGCTGCTCGATAGAATTGTTGGGAATCTTTGAGGTAAAATTGACGATTTATTGATTGGGTGGAGGCTGGTTTCGCAAATTACACAACGATTTTCTCTTGCCTGCAATAGTGGAGAAAGAAGTTGGGGATAGCGTTTTTCTAACTCATCGATTTTGGCTTTCGCACCCCACCGCTCGTAACAGTAGTAGGCATCTTGCATATAGGCTTGCGCCACTTTTTCTTTGCCCCAGTCGAGGTAGAATTTAGCTGCTAGTTCGTTAGCGAGAGCTTCTTCTTGGATGTATTTGTTTTCTTGCGCTCCAGAAATAGCGCGATCGTACATTTCAATAGCTTCTGCCCTCTGTCTGGCAACTCGGTATTTCTCTGCTTCTACCAACTGCCACTTATGCAAATAATTCATGGGGGCGTGTTCTGCCCAATGCTGCAACTTCCTTTGATTTTCCTGAACTCGTTGCCCCTGCGTTTCTAACTCCGTCTCGGACTCAGGAGTGGCCAGGGCTATGAGTGAGTCATAGAAATTTGACACTCCCCGACCTAAAAGTGCGAGGATTCTTAATTCAGCGACTAACCTTTAAGTGTTGCGTCCTTTCGGCAATATTCAGACCTTTTAACCGTAGAAAACTACCAATTAACGAGCCTGATTCGCAGCCACCCCAGCGGGTCTATCTCCAAAAGCGTACTAGGATATTTACCTAGAGTTTGGGTATGCCCTACCCTACTTAACAATCCTAAAAGAATAGTTTGTTTTAACTGGTTTAAGGTTTAATTCAACCTCTAGCTGTTTAAAGAGTTTTCGCTGCTCTGCGTCCCCCGGTTTATACCTAAAAGTGTGTCTTAACTGTTTCACGATGGTAAAGGAATTAAACCTTGACTTTTATAGTATATCACAAATATAGGAACTTACTGGACTTGTTGAAAGAAGTTTTAAGAAATTAAAGCCGTCCTAGAAGGACAGGGTTTTAAACCCAAATTTTTGATAAATTTACCTGTAAGGCAGTCACCAGCGCAAACAAAGACGAACCGACCAGATAACAAGCTGTGCCAATACTTGCCGCCACTTGCATCGCAGCCAGCTTTTGGGCATCCACCATCGCTGGCAGATCGAATAACTCTTCAATAGGTCGATCGCCGATCGAGCTATTAATTTCCTGCACTGCTTGCTGAATATCTTCTGATGTAGGGCGATCGGGCAATTCAACTCCTAATTCTTTGAGACTCAACAAACCGATAGCAATTGCTTCTAAAAACTTGTTCTGGGACGATAATGCCTGAATTTTGACGATGTAAACGCTCACTCGCTCTAGGGGAATTCTGGTATGATGAATCACAGTGTTAACCCACTGATTCATCTGGTCAAAATCACCACAGAGTGAAGCCACTTCTGCGGCTATGTCGTGCAAGTTCAAGGTCATCTCGTACTGTCGTTGCCAAGCGCTCTCTCCAAGCAAATTTAGCCCGATCGCAGCATACTCGCGAGCAGCTTGATAAGCAGTAGCGGCTCTGGCTTTGCGGCAAGCCGTGAGGTTGAGTTGTGCCAGATAGTCCCGTTCTGTTTGGTCTTCAATCAGCGCAATACCATAATTCAACTGATTGACAAGTGAAAAAATTTGCTCTTCTATAGCTGCGGGTGAAATTTGCTGGATCAGCAATTGTCCAATCTGATAGTGAACGCGCGATCGCTCTTGTTCGGGAATTAAAGAATAGGCGGCTTGCTGAACGCGATCGTGCAAAAACTTGTAATTCGCCACCTCCGAATTTTCGGTCTCCTCCCGTCTTTCTCGCCCCATATAAAACTTGTATATTTCACTTTCAGGCAGGATTAACCCCTCTTGCAAAGCCTTCCACAAATCCGCCGCCGTTTCCGTTTCCAATTGCTCGGAAACAACTGCCAAAGTCCCCAAATCAAACTGATTCCCAACACAAGCCGCCAACTTCAACACATTCTGAGTCGCTGGCGGCAATTTTTGCAACTGCAACGCCATAAACTCGACCACATCATCCGTCAGCGCTGCCTCCCGAACTCGCACAATATCGCACTGCCAGTAACCAGCAAGCCGGTCAAACTCAATCAGCCCATCCTGATGCAGTGCTTTGAGAAACTGCGTTGCAAAAAAGGGATTTCCTTGGGTTTTTTGTGCCGCCAAATCAGCCAAAGGTCTTGCCCAAGATCGATCGCAATTGAGCGTATCAGCAACCAAATGATTTAGACTTTCTGAACTCAACGGTTCCAGCGTAATAGTATCCACCGTTGCCCCACCTTTTACCGCTGCATCCAGTGTCAGCATCAACGGATGTGCTGCAAATACTTCATTATCTCGGTAGGCACCAATTACTAATAAATAGCCGGTTGCTGACTCGGAAACCAGCAGTTGCATTAACCGCAGGGAGGCGGAATCGGCCCACTGCAAGTCATCCAAAAACATCACCAGGGAATGTTCTGGTTTTGTGAACACCTTAATAAAATTTTGAAACAGCAAATCCCACCGATTTTGGGCCGCCGTTCCTGATAATTCTAGTGCGGGTGCTTGTTTCCCAATAATTCTTTCGAGTTCGGGAATTACTTCAATAATGACTTGTCCGTTCTCGCCCAGTGCTTGCAATATTTGAGTTTGCCATTTTTTCAACTCCTCGTCACTTTCGCTCAACAATTGTTTCATTAAGTCTCGAAATGCTTGCACAAAAGCTGAGAAAGGAATGTTTCGGTTAAATTGGTCGAATTTGCCTTTGATAAAATAGCCGCGCTGGCGGACAATTGGTTTTTGAACTTCATTTACAATTGCAGTTTTCCCAATCCCAGAAAAACCAGCTACTAGCATCATTTCAGTTGTGCCACTACTGACGCGATCGAAGGCTTCGAGTAGGGTTTCTACTTCTGTTTCGCGACCGTAGAGTTTTTCGGGTATAATGAATCGATCGCCCACATCCCTCTGGGCGATCGCAAAACTCTTTATCCTACCGTTTTCTTCAAGTTGCTCCAAACAACATTCTAAATCGAATTTCAGCCCCAATGCACTCTGATAGCGGTCTTCGGCATTTTTCCCCATTAATTTGCTGACAATCTCCGAAAGTACGGGCGGGATTTCAGGATTAATTTCATGCAATGATGGTGGTTGCTTGGCAATATGACAGTGTACTAATTCCATCACATCGTTGGATTGAAACGGCAATTGTCCCGCCAGCACTTCGTAAAAAGTCACGCCCAAAGAGTAAAAGTCAGTGCGGTAGTCAATGCCGCGATTCATCCTTCCCGTTTGTTCGGGAGACAAATAACCCAGTGTTCCTTCCAGTACGTTAGGGTTCATCAGGGTTTGAGTTTCCCTGGGCAACAAAGATGCAATACTAAAGTCTATGAGTTTGACTTGTTTTGTTTGGGGATGAATTAAAATATTGGCGGGTTTAATGTCTTTGTGAATTATCCGGTGGCGGTAGAGTATATCTAATATATTGCTCAGGTCGATACCTACTTGCAAAAACTCCATCAGAGACGGCCGAGTTTCCCCTTTTTCCGTCCATTCCTTCAGAGAAATTCCCCCAAAGTCTTCCATTACCAACGCATAGCTGTTGTGGTAGGTTTCCAAGCTGTAGGTTTCGATGATTCCGGGCAAGTTGAGGTTTTTGGCGATCGTGTACTGATTGCGAAATTGCACCAGTTCGCTGAAGCTGGGATACTCGTTCCGCAAGACTTTGATGGCGACGGGCTGTTTATCGTTAGTGCGAAAAGCTCGATAAACTAGGGTGCGAGTTCCTGAGTAAATGCGATCGAGAATTTGATAACCTGTCAATGTAAAATTTATACTTGCCATACTTCTATTCTTCCCGTCCTCCACGGGCTATTTCCACATTAGCAGAAGCCAATACAGTTTCCAACTCCCGTGATTGTTATTTTAAATCAATATGAGATAGAGCAGTTTTCAATCTAGTGAGGTATGCCCTATGCCCACGGAGGCCTAGGCCCACGGAGCCCTAGATCGGAGAACACCTCATGTTACTGATAAAGGCGATATATCGTTCAATCTTTGTGATGGGGATCACTGAAGTAAGAAACTTTTCAAGCTGAGCAATTCGTATTTTTATTAAAAATTAAATAGCCTCATCCATAGGGGAATAGTGAATAATAAACTAACGCAGCCGAGGCCGATCGCAGTTACCGCTAATTCGCGATCGAGATTGAAAGCTTCGGCCAGCAATGTAGTACCAAAAGCAGGAGGCATTGCCATTTGCAGCACGAGCACAAGTCGCGGCGCGCCCCCGATGCCAAAAAACGTTAATCCCGTGCCAATTACCAAGGGAATTAACAGCATTTTAATCGCCAGACAAGCCAAAACTTGTTTGAGGTTGTGCAAGGAATTCAACTTGCTCAACTGCATCCCGATCGTAATTAAAGATAAAGTAATTATAGTCCAAGCACCTGTTGTTAACAATTCTTCGATTGGTGCCGACAGCGGCAAGCTGCGCGAGACAAATCCTAAACCAAAAGCCCACAATGCCGGATTCCTAAAAATTGCCCGCAGGGGAGTTAACCAACTCTGACGGCGATCGCTTTTACCGCAGTGAGAAGCAATAGCAACTCCCACTATATTAATTGCCATGCCAGTGCCTAGCAAGTCGTAAAACAACGCCCAGGCAAAGTGTTCCGAACCCAATAAGGACAAGCTGACGGGAATGCCTAAAAAACCCGTATTGCCAACCATCGTTGCCAATAAGAAGCTGCCTTGAGTGGGCAAACTCCAAGCGGTGTTTTCTTCCGGGCTATTTTGGGCGATCGGATTAAGACTCTTGAAACGTTCCTCGCCGACACCGAAATTTATCAAAATCCCAGCGAGTCCTCCACCTGCTAGCATTGCCGCCCAAGCTATCAGCGGCGTCATCCAAATAGCGCCCGACAAATTGGCGCGGCGGATAAAAGCAACAATGCTCAATGGCGTCCCAAAGAAGAAAAGAAACTTGGCTAAATATGTAGAATAGCTTCTCGGTAGCAGGCGACCGAGAATGAATCCGAACGCCACCCATCCGATCAGATTTATATAAAGTTTGAGCAGCGGATTTTCTAAATAAAGCATGATGGACTCAATATTTACTAAATATTTACGCAGATCCGCTACTTTTGCCAAAAAAGCCCACCTTTAGCCCAATACCGTTCAGTTAAAAATATTTATTCCTCGGAGATCCCCCTAAATCCCCCTTAAGAAGGGGAGTAGGGGTTGACTTTGAATAAGTTCTTGTCCCACCCCCTACTCCCCTTTTTAAGGGGGGCTAGGGGGGATCGAGCTTAACTGAATTGTATTTACCTTTAGCCTACCGCCGCAGTTTTCCCTTGCACCGCAGCGCTAAATATTAATGCTTATTCAGCCTCGCAGATAATTTTCCACACAGGCCTTGACATCCCCAGAAGCGCGTGTCATGATTAAGTTGAGGAATAAGTCAACATAGGTGAAAACTATGGCACGGCAAGCAAAACAATCATCTCAAGTCAAACGTTCCAGCAGCCAAGCAGCCTCCAATACTCGCACCAAGTTTACCCTCTACAATTTTGCCGGAAACGCCAAGGCATTCTATCTAGTCGATCGCATTAATTTAGAAAGAAAGCCCGGTGATATCCCAGAAAAATCCGTCGCTCACAGCATCATCATCATCGACCGTTCCGGCTCAATGTATTATGCCTTAGAACCGCTGAAAGAAACCTTAATCAAGCTTTTGACCTTAGACGAATACAACAATTACGAGCTAATTGTCAGCCTGATTTCCTATGCTAGCAATCGGGACGTAATTTGTCACTTCCAGCGAATTCCGATTCAAGAAGTGCTGAAGTTTGACTCTCCATACATCAAAGAAATTCAAAAAATCCACACTGCTGGATCTACCTGCATATCGCAGTCGATGCAACTCGCTAAATCTCTGATTAAAGGGGGAGAAATGACAGCGATCAATTTGCACACAGACGGCTATGCAAATGACCCAAGTGCCAATTCCGAAGCTGCCAAACTAGGGGAAATTTGCGAAGAACTCAAAGACATGGATGTGTTTGCCAACACGATCTCCTATGCCTCTGCTGACTTCAAATTGCTCTCCAAAATCGCCAACACATTATCGGGAAATTGCATCCGCGCTGGCGAAGTCAAAATGGTTTATGATGCTCTTTACGACAGCACAAAACTGTTAGGCAGTTCCGTTGCACCTGCGCTGGAAGAACCCTTAATTAAGGAATATGATTATCAAGTTTTTGTTTCCAAAAGTGGCCAGAAAATCAACGGTTCATCGAGCACGCTGAAAATCTGCGGGCTGAAAGCAGACGATCGCGGATTGTTTTACAAATATCAGAAAGTCGCCAAAGATGAGTATGACAAATTAGATGTTCCCGTTGCTCAAACTGATGAGTCGGTGTTTGCTTTTGCGAAAGCTAACCTCGCTGACGGCAATTTAAATACGGCTAAGTATGCGCTGGTGAGTACCTTCGACGCTACTTTGACGGAAAAACACGCGAAAGCTTTGACAAATGCCCAAATAGCCGAGTTTACGGAAGATTTGGAAGAGGTTGTTTTTGCGCCTGATGTGTTGAAAAATCATGTAATTGGCGATCGGGTAAAAGTCAGCGAGAAAATTTCCCTGCTGGAGTTAATCAAGATTTTAGAGGAAAACAGCAACAGCATCATCATCAACTTGAAACACTTGCAAGAAAATTATCAGCGAAAAGGTTTGAAGCGAATTGAGGGAAAGCGAGACGAAAACGGCAACCTTATCAAGCCTTGGCTGAAAACTGAATTCTTAGATGGTGGCGAATACGTGCAAATGGGTTCATTTGCCATCAATCAAAATACCGCTACCATCAATATGCTGATTACCCGAAAAGCGAAGTTGGTAAAAGTTGAGGATGAAACTTTAATCGCCGAAGTGGCGGGAATTCTAGTTACAGACCTCAATAGTTTCAACAATTATACCATTGTCAGCGACGGGGAAGTTAATATTAAGTCGCTGCGAACCAAAATCAGCAGCAAAGCAGTGTTTGATTTGCTCAACAAATTAGGTGTCCTGGAAAAAGACGGTTCGCCTGTGCAAGAATTTGACTTCCGTTCAGAGTACGATATAAAGTTAGATAATTTGCCCCTAGTGCCTTTTGACGGGCGTTACGGCAGCCTTGACGGAGTGTTTGAGGAACTCGCAGAAATCAAAATTCTCTCTAGCATTCTTTCGGCTCATTTGAAGGAGGAATCCGAGGCTTACACAGCGGAACAATTGGAAGAATTGAAACAGCATTATCTGTCAAAAAACCTTTACATCAACTTTCCGACGACGACGGAATACACAGATTTAAAAAGTGCGATCGCCAACGGTTCAGTAGATTCGCGAGTCAGCTACAAAATCGACATCGGCAGCAAAAACATTCTCAACTTCGGCAAATTGCACTCGGCCAACAAATTTCTCGATCGCCTTTATGAAGTTTACCACAAAAACACGGGCGAAAAGCTAGCAAAACCGACATTTGACATCACTTTAGATGAGCCTGTTGTCTTCGCCCACAAAACGCTGTCATCCCGAACAAAAATTACCAAAGTTGACGACTTGATGAAACTGATTTTCGATGAGTTTTTGGGGTTGGAGGATAACGGAATTGTTAGCGCTACTTTAGCCAAAGTGGGTGCAGATAGTTTGCTGCGCCTTTTGCAAGCGAAATGGCAGGGAGAAGATGTCAAGCGAGACGAATTTGTCGCTGCTTTAGCTAATGCGAATGAGCGACTGGAAGCTTATGCTGAAAAAGTGTACCGCGAAAAAGTTTCACCGCTGGTTTTCTATATCGGTTCTACCGGACTTATCCCGGATGAAATGGAGGCTAAAGCGGCGACTGCTGAGGAAATTAATTCTAAATACGGCAACTTGCAATTTTCTAAGGATGAGCAAGAGGGGATGTTTTTTGAAGTGGGAGACTGCATTATTAGCGTGTATGCTAAAAATGAGTATTTCACGGTAGGGAAGTAGGAATTAGGGTGAATGTGTAAGGTTTGTAGTGAAGACTGAAGTCATCCTAAAAATCAGAGGACTTCAGTCCTCACTACAAACACTTTTTATTACGGGTAATTCACCAGATTTGACAGGATATTATGTCCGGTCAATTACCCTGATTCCTGTAGGGGCGGGTTCACCAACAATATTTGCTAAAAACCGACAATCTCAAAAACCCGCCCCGGCCTATGTATTATGCGCGATCGATCGGACATGGTATAATTTAAAACGGAATTTCCTCATCTTCATCTTCCACAGTCTTAGCCGTCATCCGCCAACTGGTAATATACTCAATTTGCACATCAATTTTGTTAATCGCTTCCCCTAAACGCTTTTGGATGTATTGAGTCAGCGTCACCATAAAATCTAACTCAACCCCCACAGATAGCGCAAGTTTTGCCAATCTAGCAAAATCTACCTTCAAAATTGAGGAACTGGATAACTTAAAATCGGGAGTATTTCTCTTATTTTGCACCAACATTGCTTTTTTAATTCGCTCTTTCAAATGCTCAACTTCTGAATCCAGTAACTTCCATTCAGGCAAAATTTCTTGATACCTTTTCCCCAATACTGTTAAATCCTCACTCTCCGGTTCCGGCGCAATTTTTTTAGTATATTTCCGCCGTTGCTGTACATTAGAATTTAACCGCCAACTAGCAATATCCTCCACTTCCAAAGATGGATCAGCGATGAGTTGTCCTAACTGTTTTTGAATTTCTTTCGTCAGCGTCACCGGAAAATTCAACTCAATTCCCTCAGTTTGCGTCAGTCTGGCCAGCGTCATAAAATCAACTTTCATCGTTATCGAACTGGCAAGCTGAAAATAAGAACTATCTTTGAGAT
The DNA here is from genome assembly GCF_036702415.1 of Microcoleus sp. D3_18a_C4. Classification (NCBI taxonomy): domain Bacteria; kingdom Bacillati; phylum Cyanobacteriota; class Cyanophyceae; order Oscillatoriales; family Microcoleaceae; genus Microcoleus; species Microcoleus sp. D3_18a_C4. Next base: position 47,983 of record NZ_JAUBTI010000009.1, read on the forward strand.
TTTGGGCCATCATCCCTGCTTTAAATCGTTCTTTAACTTCAGCGATTTCTGAATCTAGCGGCTTCCACTGAGATTCTATTTCCTGATATTTTTCGCCCAATGCTGTTAAGTTTTCCGTTGCGGGTTCGGGGTAACATTGGGCAAGGATTTCTAGCAGGCGGCCATGCACTCCAGCTAAATAAACCGCGTCCATCTTGGCATATTCTAGCTGCTTTTGGGTGAGGGGACGCTTTGCCCAATCGCCGCTTTGTTCTGTTTTATCTACATAAGCAATGCCGCAAAGTGTTTCTATTAAAGTTTTGAGTTGTCGGTTAGGTAACGGCAGAATGTAAGTGGGAATCTTGCTCGCCATTTTGAATGTGCAAGTGACATTTTGAGCGTCGTCATTGCCTAGAAATCGGATGTCATAGCTGGCGTTGTGCAAAACTTTTTCGATATCTGGATTTACCATGATTTGGTTGATGAAATCTTTGGCCAATTCAGGTTTATCCAAGACATCTAGTAGAAAAGTACCATCTCCACTCGAATCTGTGGAGTCAGCTAACACCTGAATTAGAGATAATCTGGGGTTGGATTTATAGTCTGCTATTTCTGTGTCAACCCACAGGATTTTAGCTTGGGCAAATTTAGCGATGAGTGCTTTGATGTCGTTTGCTGCTGTTAAATAAGGCATTTTTACAGACTTTTGCTATTAACTTTATTCTTACAGCAGATTCCACATTTATGAAGTACACCGCGCGATCGTTAGCTCCCCGTAGGGACACTCCAAGAGCCCATTTGTGTCAACAACCAGGTCAAACCCAGCCAGAGACTGCTGGCAAGACCATTAAATCTAGATCCCCCCTAGCCCCCCTTAAGAAGGGGGGGACAGGAGGCTTCTCAAAGTCCCCCTTCTTAAGGGGGATTTAGGGGGATCTAGACTGGGGTAAAAACGAGATTTCTCAAGGCTTTCGGCTTAAGTTGACACCAATGGGCTTTTGGAGTGTCCCTACATTTAATAAACCTGGAATACGCTGTATATTATGCTATAGCAACTATCGGATCGATTGTCAACGATTCAAGCGCCGGATAGGGAATTGCAGTGTCGCTAAAGATATATTTTCAGAATTAGTATTAAATTTTGACCGGTCTTGGATGCAGAAACCGGGAATAGCCGATCGCATTTTTACCATTCAGCAGTAAGGTACGCAGCGCGCACCTTACAAACTATTAACCTAGGACTATTCTGCCACTTCCTCAGATTCCGATTCTTCCGCCGATTCTTCACCAGCAGGCGGCACTAAAGCCACAGCTACGATCGAATCATCCTCATCTAACCGCTGCACCCGCACACCCGTTGCTGTGCGCGATTGGGTGGAAATTGCACTCACAGCCTGACGGATAATAATACCTCGGTTGGTAACGATCATCAATTCGTCATCTTCGTTGACAATTCGCAGCGCTGCTACCTGATCCTTACCCTTTTTAGATTTGAATTTAGTAGCCGTCAATCCCTTGCCAGCCCGTCTTTGCAGGCGGAATTGAGAAACAGGAACCCGCTTGCCGTAGCCGTTGGTGGTGATTACCAACACCGAAGGAACTTCGCTGCTAACTGTCGAAATTTCTTCGGCATCTTCGCCTTCAATTTCGTCGGCTTGCAGTTCTAATTCTTCGTCTTCCAATTCTGCATCTTCAGTTTCCACTTCAGCAATTTCTGCCCCTTCAAATTCCGAGTCTCCCGTTTCTAATTGAGCAAGATTAGCTCCCTCAAATTCCGAGTCTTCAGTTTCCAATTCAGCAATTTCGGCAACAATTGAACTAGGCAAAATGTCCATGCTGATCAACTCATCGCCCGATCGCAATTTCATTGATTTTACACCCCGCGTCGCGCGGCCGACTGGGCGCAACTGTTCGTGATTGGTGCGGAAATGAATTGCCATGCCTTGGCGCGTACCGATGATGATGCTGTCACCCACTTTTGCTCTCCGTACCCAGCGCAGTTGGTCGCCTTCTTCTAGAGAAATCGCGATTAATCCATTAGTGCGGATGTTGCCAAAAGCGGAAAGTGCGGTTTTCTTGATGTAGCCGTTACGAGTCAGCATTACCAAGTATTCTTCGCTGGTAAATTCTGTGACTGATACCATAGAAGTGATTTTTTCTTCTATAGGAATCGGCAGCAGTTGTACCACGGGAGTGCCGCGGGCAGTCCGGGAACAGACGGGAATTTGATAAGCTTTGAGAGAGTAAACTACGCCCCTGTCGCTGAAGAACAAAACGCTATCGTGATCGCAGCAGGAAAGGAAATGTTCTACTCCATCGTCTTCTTTCATTTTCGCGCCTGCTTTGCCGCGAGTAGCGCGACTTTGGGCCTCGAAAGTGCTGACCGGCATCCGCTTGATGTAGCCTTGCTCTGTAATCAGAATAATTGCTTGTTCGTTGGCAATTAAATCTCTTTCATCGATTTCTCCTTCGGCGTGTTCGATGACGCTGCGCCTAGGAGTGGCGATTTTGGTTTGGATTTCGACTGCTTCAAATTCGGCGATTTCTAAGATGCGTTCCCGGCGCGCTAAGATATCTTCCAAATCGGCGATTTTAGCTCGCAGTTCTTCGTGTTCTTGCTGAATTTTTTGCGCTTCTAATGCTGTCAAACGCCGGAGCTGCATTTGCAGAATTGCGTCGGATTGCTGTTCGGAAAGACCGTAATTATCCATCAATTCTTGTTTGGCTGCTGCGGAGTCGGCAGCGGCGCGAATTAAGTGAATAATTGCATCTAAGTTGTCTAGGGCAATCAATAAGCCTTGCAGAAGGTGGTCGCGTTCTTCTGCTTTGCGGAGCTCATATTGAGTCCGGCGAGTAATTGTCTCAATGCGGAAGTCTAGGAAGACATTGAGGAATTGGGAGAGCGTAAGTAGTTGGGGTTCCCCATTTACTAGCGCTAACATATTGGCTCCAAAGTTGGCTTGGAGGGGTGTTTGTTTGTAGAGGTTGTTGAGGACAACGCGGGGATAGGCGTCGCGCTTGAGTTCGATCACGATCCGCATTCCGTCTCTGTCGCTTTCGTCGCGAATGTCGGAAATTCCATCTAATCTTTTGTCGTTGACAAGTTCGGCAATTTTCTCAATTAGGGCTGCCTTGTTTGTTTGGTAAGGCAATTCGGTGATAATAATTGCTTCTTTGTCGGGGCGACCGGGATGTTCGATGGTTTCAATGCCGGCGACTCCGCGCATTGTAATCGAACCGCGCCCGGTGGTGTAAGCATCGCGAATGCCGCCTCTACCCAGAATTTGCCCTCCGGTGGGAAAGTCCGGGCCGGGGATGTACTGCATCAATTCCAGGTCAGTAATTGCTGGATTGTGAATTAGTGCTACTAAACCGTCAATTATTTCGCCTAAATTGTGCGGCGGAATGTTGGTGGCCATCCCTACAGCAATCCCGGAGGAACCGTTGAGCAAAATTTGGGGGATGCGTGCCGGGAGTACGAGGGGTTCTTGCTGGGAACCGTCGAAGTTGTCGCCGAAATCAACTGTTTCCGAGTCGATGTCGCGCAGCATGGAGTCGCTAGTCAAAGCTGTGAGGCGACATTCGGTGTACCGCATGGCAGCGGGCGGGTCGTTGTCAACGGAGCCGAAGTTGCCGTGGCCGTTGATCAGGCGTTCCCGCATGGAGAAATCCTGAGCCATCCGCACCAGGGCGTCGTAAACCGCTGTATCTCCGTGCGGGTGATACTTGCCCAGCACCTCCCCCACGACGCGGGCGCATTTGCGGAAAGGTCGATCGGGAGTCAAGCCCAATTCGTTCATGGCGTAGAGAATGCGTCGGTGAACGGGCTTGAGACCGTCCCTGGCATCTGGTAGCGCCCGACCGACAATTACGCTCATGGCGTATTCCAAGTACGATCGCGACATCTCATTACCCAGATCCGTCGGGATTATCCGCGACTCAGAGGTGCTCATAGGTTGAAAAACTCCGTTAAAAATTTAACTTTGACCGCTATAAATCTCAAAAATGCGATAAAATCGGTTTGGATTCAGTAGAGCTGCCAAATATTGCAAATTACTCCTGAAATTATATCACAATTTGCCTTGGAATTTATGGGAAAGTTGCCAGAAAAATTAAGGGACGAAACAAGCACAATTGATAATTTGTCAGTTGGTGATTTTGTCAGCAGTTGGCAAAAGCTAGAAAGTTTTTTTTAGGCGGTCGCTTTTCATGCTTTCGTGAGTTTGTTTGACGACCATATAAGAAATTAAAATGGTTACTCGATCGAAATTTTAATTTCACAAAACCGAAGGCATTCTTAAAGCCAACTAAAAATCTAAAATCTAAAATCTAAAATCTAAAATCAGCCGATGCTACCCGTCATCTACTCCGAAGATTTCTTGCTGCACAAGACTGGAATGCTTCACCCAGAGCGACCAGAACGTTTAACGGCGATCGTCAACGCTCTGAAAGCTGCTCCTTGGGCGGATCAAATTGAGTGGCAACTGCCCACCCCAGTGGCGCAGCGCGAACAACAACTGTTCTCGGCTATCAAAAAAGTTCACTCGCAAAGATACATCAAAGAAGTCGAACATTTGGCTCATCGGGGAGGCGGCTACCTCGACGGCGATACGCCGATTTCTGCTGAAAGTTACGACGTAGCGCTGCTAGCGGCGAGTGCTTGGCTCGATGGGGTCGATCGAGTGCTGGCTGCGGGGGAACCGGCTTTTGTGCTGGCCAGGCCGCCGGGACACCACGCCGAAAACGCCCGCGCGATGGGTTTTTGCTTGTTTTCCAATGCTGCGATCGCCGCTCACTACGCCCTGGAACAGCCGGGAATCAACCGCGTCGCTGTCCTCGACTGGGACGTACACCACGGCAACGGCACTCAATCTTTGGTGGAAAACTGCAGGCAAATTGCCTACTGTTCCCTGCACCAATCTCCGTGCTATCCGGGAACGGGAGATGCCGAGGAGCGCGGTGCCTACGACAACGTGCTGAACATTCCCCTCTATCCCGGCAGTGGCATAGCTGAATACCTGAGCGCCTTTGAATCTCTTGTCGTGCCTTTTTTGTCCAAATTTGAACCGGATTTGTTGATTGTCAGCGCCGGTTATGACGCTACTGCGTCCGATCCGCTGGCGAGCATGACTCTGATGCCGTCAGATTTCGGTACTTTCACCGGATACTGCCTGCAACTCACCCGCCGCATAGCTTTTGGTTTGGAGGGGGGTTACGCGCTGAAAGATTTGGCTGAGTCGGTTGTGGCGACTATTGACCGATGCCTCAATTAGCTGGAAAATTGGCATAGGGGAAAATAAGGTTGAGAAGCCGTCAGGACGAGATGGAGAGTTTTTGAGGGCGATCGCGCTGCAAGGGTCTTTTTCCCTCTTACTTCTGACTTCTGACTTCTGACTTCTGACTTCCGTGACAAGCATCACCAATTTAAGAGATCCAAGTCACTGGGCATCAAAGTCTCGGTCACAGATTTTTAACCAAAAAATCACACCGTGTCAATGTTTTCGATCGCCTTTGAAGTCCCTCCCAGAGTGGATAATAAAAATACAACAAGCCTGTTAAAATTTTATCTGTCTCAATCAACTAGGAGGTTTATCATGTCAGTATCCCAAATGACACTCGAAGAGTTATTTGGTCAGGTCATGTTCTCCAGCGTCGTGACTCGCCACGACCGGAGACAGCTCAGATCGGCACTCTTAGAAAGAACACTCAATGAAGATGAGTATGCCATCATCAACCGACTGCTGTACAACGTTCGCCGCGGTTGGGTAAAAATTGTCGATTAAAGAGGTGGCAGCCACTCCCTTTAGGGGAGTTAATACCATTTTCGATTTTCGATTTTCGATTTTCGATTAATTTTCGATTAAAGAGTTGGTGATTACTGATAACTATCGGGGTTGAGATCGCGGGCCTACAGTTACATTTTTTGGGAACTCGTTACAAGTAGAACTTGCCAATTCGGGAAGTTTTTTGTGTTTAATAGTTTGCTCGAAAGTGTGATGTGTTTGACCAGTGTGTTAATTATCAAAATCTCGCTACACATCAGCCTATAGGTAGAGATAATTATAAAATAACAGGTTTCGGGTGCATCTCTACTTGTTGAAAACTTGTGAGTTTTGAGTTGTTAACTGAAAAGTTATAATTAACTCAAAACTCATAATTTTTTGGATTTGATATCATGTCCGATCGATTGACCGCGATTAAAGGCCAGGGCGGGTTTACAGATTTTCTCGTTTCTATTCAATATCTTGGTGAACCCGCCCCTACAGGAATCATGGTTAATTGACCGGACATGATTTGAGATGGGAGATTAAATAGTGGGAAAACTGATGAATATCAGGGTTGAGAACCGCTATAAAGTTAATATTTTTTAAACTGATATTAAGAATCAGAACTATAAGCAGTTTCCGGTTGAGGAGGAGTGTGCGATCGTACAAGCACACCGAGTCGTATAGGTCGATCGACCATTCCGGCAATTTGAGCTCAGAAGTGTCAAAATATTAACAACCAGTTCATCCCCAAAATATATGGCTCCCGCCGTTTTAATTGAAAATCTTCAGAAACGCTACGGCACTGTAGAAGCCGTTAAAGATGTTTCCTTCAAGGTAGAACCGGGGGAAATATTTGGTTTGCTAGGCCCCAACGGTGCAGGCAAAACCACAACCCTGCGGGTACTTTGTACTTTGAGTGCGCCCGATAGCGGACGCATTGAAGTGTCTGGCATTTCTGCTGTCAGCCAGCCGAGAATTGCCAGACAAAGACTAGGCTACGTCGCCCAAGAAGTGGCTCTCGATAAGGTGCTGACGGGGCGGGAACTCCTGCAACTGCAAGCAGCGCTTTACCATTTGCCGCGCAATACGATTAAAGGGCGGATTGACAAAATGGTGCAACTCCTCGGTTTGGAGGAGTGGGAAAATAAAAAGACGGGCACTTATTCCGGCGGTATCCGCAAACGCCTTGACTTAGCTGCTGGGTTGCTTCACCAGCCGGATGTTTTGGTGTTAGACGAACCGACTGTCGGGCTCGATATTGAAAGCCGGGTGGTAGTGTGGGATTTCCTGCGCCGCTTGCGGGAGGAAGGTACGACGGTTTTGATTACCAGCCATTATCTCGAAGAAGTTGACGCTTTGGCCGATCGCGTGGCGATTATTGACAAGGGTACGGTGATTGCTGAGGGGACGCCAGAAGAGTTGAAAAATCGGGTTGGGGGCGATCGGGTGACTCTGCGGATTCGGGAGTTTTCGCCGATCGAAGAAGCCCAAAAAGCTAAAACTCTGATGCAATCGCTGCCTTTTGTGCAGGAAGTAATTGTCAACACGGCTCAAGGAAATTCTCTGAATTTAGTAGTAACGCCGCAAAGCGATGCGCTGGTGACTATTCAGCAAGCTTTGAAAAATGCGGGACTTCCTACTTTTGGGATTGCTCAATCTCGGCCGAGTTTGGATGATGTGTATTTGGCTGCGACTGGTAAGACGCTGTTGGATGCTGAGTTGGCTGCTGCTAGCAACCGCGATTTGAAGGCTGAGCAAAAACAGGCGATGCGATCGTAGTTTAGTTTAATAAACCTCTCCAATAATTATTGTGGAACAGGCATCTTGCCTGTTCGAGACGCTCTTTCCCTGAGCCCGTCAGGGGTTGAAACCCCTGCCTCAAAGCTAAAGTCCTCTGAAGAGGACTGAAGAAATCATTATTCATTAGTCCTATGCAAGAGGACTTTAGCTATTAGCCAGGGAATTCATTCCCTGGCGGTCTTTCGGTTTAAGTTGAAACCAATGAGCCATGCTGTATCCTGATATTTTCGGGATATTTGAGATCATACATCCAATACTTGCTCTGCTGTCAGCGCTAATTCTGGGAAAGTTCGGGATATAATTCGCTCAGTCCCTCGGTAAGCAGTCATTTGATAAACCCCATTTTCATCAAGTAGATAAACAAAAACAGTCGGCTCTTTCGGGTTGCCCAAATAGTTTCTGCTACCCAAAGCTAAATAATCGACAATCCAATATTCAGAAATTCCCAGCCGCTGATATTCATCTAGCTTGTCGATATAATCATCTTCCCAATTTGTTGATACTATCTCTACTGCTAATTGTGGGGCATCAGTTAGGGCTGAGGGGCCGAAGGGCTGCGATTCCCAGAGGGTTTTGTCTACTACTGTAACATCAGGATGGCGGCCTTGTTCTTTACCATTCGGGGTTAATGTCCTGACTACAATTCGGCCAGATACCCTGTAATTCAGGTGGAGTCTTTTTACCTCGTCTTGGAACGTATTTTCAATAAAATCAGCTACATTTTCGTGCAGTCTTATTGTTGGTAAGATTTTGACAATTTCTCCATTAACAAGTTCATAGCGTCCGTCTTCATCTGGAAGTTGCTTGATGAATCGATCGAAAGTGAGCATTAGTTTAGGTTGGGTTTGAGTTGCGATCGTGGTTGGCTCTCATTTAACTAGATTAGGACTTATACCAATTTAATGTGAAGTTGCACATATCTAGATCCCCCTAAATCCCCCTTAAGAAGGGGAGTAGGGGTTGACTTTGAGAAGAATCTTGTCCCCCCCTTATTAAGGGGGGCTAGGGGGGATCTGCCACCATTTTAACATACTGTTTTAACACAGGTGGAATCGTGAAAACGGTTTCTGTTTCACAGATAAATTTTTCGATCATTCCCCGTCTGGCTAAAGATTGAATTGCTTTACATAATTCACGTTGTGAGCCTTGACATTTTGCCATCCATTGGGTAAACGAAACAGGCTGGATTTCATTACTAAGTTGCGAAATCGCCTGTTTTTCTATTTCTGACAACCGCTGATAGTGCTGCTGCAATATCGGTGTCAATTCATCGCTTAAAAATACTGGTTGATAGCTTAAATATTGAGCGACTCTACCGCCAAATAAGTTGTTAATGGTTTGAGCGACTAATTTTAACCACAGGGGATTACCTTGATAAAGGTTAATCAATTCTGGCCAGTATTCTTCATCCAACAAACCTTTTTCTCTAAGAATTTCTGTGGCGGCTTCACCTAAACCGGTTAACTGCAATAAACGTACTGCTGAATTATCGTCGGTGAATGTGAGGATGTCTGAGGGTGGTTCCCAACTATTGAGAATTAAGCAGCTATTATGGGGAATTTCGCCGATGAGTTTAAATAGGGTTCCGTAGTTTTCATATCCTGGTTTATAATGTCCTGCAAGTTGCCCGCTGCTGAGAATTTGCTGCACGTCATCGAGGATGATTAGACAGCGATTGTCTCGCAAATATTCGATCAGGATTGACAACTGAGCATCGATGTTGGCGGAAATGTTAATATCTGTGCGATCGGATAGAAATTGAATCAGGTTTTTGAGGGTTGTTTCGAGGGGTGGGGAGGTGCGGAGACTGAGCCAGATGATGCGATCGAATTGAGTTTGAATTTGGGGGATGAGGTGACGGGCGATCGCACTTTTGCCGGTGCCTGTCATGCCTGTGATGGTGAAGAGGCGGCAGTTTTGGTGGGCGATCGAGTTTTCGAGGGCGGTGAGGGGTGAGTTGGGGTAGTTGTAGAAGGTTTTGAGCTCCGGTGCATCTCTTAAATCATAGAGATTTTCTGGTTTAATATTGTCTGTGTTAGTGGTAGAGGGCGATCGATATTTTATCTTTTCTGAACAGTGCCTACCTTCTCCACAGAAGTTAATGTTACCTATTTTTTGCACAGAGTCCTGAGTAAACCATAAATTGGAAATATTGGAGAATCGTAATTTTTCTAAAATAGAACGAACATTAGATTTTTTAACATCTTCTCCCAAGATATCAGAGAGAAGTTTCCATAATTCCCTGGCCACCTGTTTAATATGATCCTCACTACGGTTGCAAGCTTTAGCTATTTCTGGGTATTTATGACCTTGCCACACTTGCTCTAATATACATCTTTGCAGCGAATCAAGATGTTTTCCCTTCTTAGCCAATACCCGGTCGTCTGTCCATTGTAATACATCTTGAATGTCCATAGGGCTGCCTGGGAGTATGGTTGAATTTAGGATTTCCCCACTTTATAACACTTTTTCCAACTTAAACAACTAAATCACACTAAAATCTCATTGTAAACTTTTGTGAATTTCACTAAATCCCACGTTTTACCTCTAGCAACAACCTCAAGAATACTTAATAATGGTTAATAGCATCATCCTGCTGAACAGGGCATCGGACTTTCCCCAAAGAAAAACTTCATATTTGTTAAAAAATTAGGGATTAAAATAATGAGTTCTTACTTATTTAAAGCTACCCATATTACAAGAAGAGCTAAGTTATTCGTAGCTACTCTCTCAACAATCAGCTTGCTTGGCGGTTGTAGCTTGCTCGACTTTTCAGGAGTTGAGGTTAAGGTAACTGATATCCCTGTTGGCCAGTCTGAACTCAAGTCAGGGAAAATTATGACGCTTACGGAATCAAAATCAATTAAAGAACAAGGACAAAGGATTAAGCTAACTAAGAAAACGGAAGGTCAAACAGAAAACTCTACCAAGTCTACCGCTATTGTGGTTGCAAAATTTGGTAATGAACTCAGATTAATAGATTTTTTTGTACCTGAATTTAATGAAAAACCTCAATTAAGCTTTGTATCAACTGCCCGTAGCCTAGTTTTTATGAATCCCTTATTTTTAGGCTTGCCTTTGAAAAAGCAGATTTCAATTTTTCAAGCAATCGAAAAAAACAAGCAGTTTAAAGATTTAGTCAATTTAGTTTCTAAATCTACCTCACTATTTGATGAAAATATATTCAAATTAGCTTCTGAGATTGCTCTTGATGTAGCTATAGATCAGCAAGTATTTTTACCTGAGACTTCGCAAAAATCCTCAAACCAACTTCAAGAACAATTAAAAAGCAATCAAGAATTAGTTAATAATCAGACCTTGGGTGGTCAAATATTCCCATCTTGGGAGTGGGTTATTTCCTCTGCTCACGCTCAAGCTACCTCAAACAATCTTGAATACGAAATTACTAGCAAATTTACCGATGAAGGAAAAATTTCTAGTACAAATTGGCCTTTGTGGCACGGACTTGAATTGCAAGCAACCTCTGAGGGTATAAAAGTTAAAGGAACTTCTCCACTCGCACAGCAAATTTTGATTATTCCTGCTGGTAAACTACAGTCTCCTGTAACGCCAAATGACTATGGCGGGCCTAAAAATAAGGAGCAAAATGTTGTTGGAGAGTTGCTAATTTTACCAGCAGAAATTGGCATTTGGGATGGAAGTCTCATAAAAACTATTTCAGGAGGCAATCAGATTGAACAAGCTTTAAAATCTAAAAATGGTCGATGGAAACATGGTCGTTATGATGTTATTTTGTCGGGAGGTAATTTTTCAAATAGAAAAAGTGAATCTCAAAAAGTAGGCGCATTTGATATTAATCTTTCCTTGTTGGCAATAGATATTTTTGCTGTCGCTGCTGGCTCCACTGGGAAAAAACCAATTGATGTAGCTCTTCTACTTAGTTCTGTTTCATTAGATTGCCAAAATGAATTAGCCTTGAATGCTAAAAACCCTATTTCTGCTTTTACTACTTTGATGTCTTGCCTATCTAAACCAGATAATTCAACTAAAATAGCGCAAGCAGTTGGTACAGAAGATGAAGAAATAATTACCGAGGTTTTAAGCAAATTATTTCAATTTCAAGGTAAGGCTTGGGAACAATTCACCAAAAAAGTAGGTAAAGGAGGAGCCAGGGTTATTAATGTATTTGATAAAGGTGCTGCTATCAGTCGAATTGGAATATTCGGAAAATATTTAGATCATGAAAACTTGACTCAAAGATTTTATAGTGGTCAGTTTAATGTTATCGATCCTGCGAATGCAATTCAAAATAAAATAGCATTATCTATTGATACAAATAGTGTGTTCTCTGGCAGATGGGTAGGGTACCGTTCGGGCGATCAATTCGATAAAGCTTTTACTCTTCGCTTCACTAATTTTGATAAAACATCTGGAGAAATTATTGGTGAAATAACAGACCCTGATAGAAAAATGTATTTTCAAGGGAAAGTGTTGGGAACACAACTGAATTTTACAATTACCAAATCAGATACTGGCATTGTGTGGGGAGATATGTTTCCAGATTACCTTAAGGGTACATTTTTCAGTCTTAGCCAAACGGCTAATCCAGGAGTGATGAAAGGAAGATTTAAACGTGAGAATTCACTAAAATCCATAGAAGGAGATGTATATTTACTGTTACCTTATTCTAGTACAAAAATAAAGTCAACTGAAAAATGGGGAGCAATCGCGTCTGCTTCTAGTCAAGAATTAGGATGGTCTTGGGACTCTCTTACTCGTGAAGAAAGCGAGATAAGAGCGTTAGAGAATTGTCAAAAGCGTTTTCGCTCTTGTAGGAGTCTAGTGTCTTTCAATAATTGTGCAGCTTATGCAGGTGGTGAGCTTTTTGCAAGTGCTAATTCAGCCGGATATTGGGGTACTAGCGATTCTCTTGAGACCGCAAAAAACGCAGCTTTACAAGGATGTAAAACACAGGGAATTTGCAAAATTATAACAGCTTTCTGCTCAGATGGTCGAGGTACTAATTAGAATAAATTTCAAAAAATAGCTCTCCTGTTTCCCCAAACCTGCTATCAAAAATCATATAGTGTCACGATCACCCTGGCGATTTATTTCATATTTGTATGTAGTCAATTAAATCTCCTGCTTCTAATTCTTCCCCTTCTCTATCTTGTTGGTAATGTTGCAACATTACCTCAGCTTGTTTTGCTAGAATATTTCGTCTCTCTTCTAGTGGCAATTGCATAAATTCTCGGCGACTGGGATAGTCGGCTAGTGTTGGTATTTCTCAAGCTATATCAATATCTAATGGCTGTGCTTTTCCTGCGGAAATTTCCTGTTTAGCGCGCTGTGCAGCCATAATCAGCGATTGTTGCGTGTTCTGAAAAGATAAATTCCACTGATCTTGATCCCTTAAGTATTCAAGATATTCTCGCAAATGTTCAACCACTTTGTCTTGAAGAGTTTCTGGCAGAGATTCCATAATCTAGACTAAAGTGGCGATCGCCCTTGATGACATAGCTTTATCCTCCTAATAAATCAATTTTTTATTTAGCATATTTGATTAGCTTATTCTCAATTTTAGACCGATCGCCCGCCCAACACCACCAATACCTCCAGACTTGCTACTGTAAAGAGAGTTAGATTTAATCAAAATCAGCGCAAGCAATTATGAGCGGTACTGTTACATCCCCCAACAACCTCAACCAGCAGCGGCCACTCTCCACGGCATCCGCTGACACTTCCACTTCCCTGCTGGGCGACTTCATCCAAGAAACACTCGCCTTAACCAAGCGCCTGTTTATTCAATTGCAGCGCCGCCCCTCGACGCTAGTTGCAGGAATTATTCAGCCGCTGATGTGGTTGGTTTTATTCGGAGCTCTGTTTGAAAATGCACCCGCCGGCTTGTTCGGCGAAAGCCAGAATTACGGGCAATTTCTCGGCGCTGGTGTAATCGTTTTTACAGCCTTTGCCGGGGCGCTGAATGCTGGTTTGCCGATTATGTTCGATCGCGAGTTCGGATTTCTCAACCGCTTATTAGTCGCGCCGTTGGCTTCCAGATTTTCGATCGTCCTGGCTTCGGCTATTTTTATCGTCACCCTCAGCTTCATCCAAACCGGCACAATCGTTACAGCGGGCGCGTTTTTGGGCGCGGGATTCCCCGGAATTGCCGGACTTGGGGCGATCGCCCTAATTGTCCTACTATTAGTTTTGGGCGTCACCGGCTTGAGTCTGGGTTTAGCCTTCGCTCTCCCCGGCCACGTAGAATTAATAGCGGTAATTTTTGTTACTAACCTGCCGCTGTTATTTGCCAGCACAGCCCTCGCGCCGCTGTCATTTATGCCAGAGTGGCTGCAAGTTGTGGTGACTCTCAATCCTCTGAGTTACGCGATCGAACCCATCCGCTACCTGTACCTGCACAGCGATTGGTCGCTAGCCAGTGTCGTGATGCAAGCTCCTTGGGGTAATGTCACCTTTGGAGGAGCCCTATTAGTGCTGCTGGCGTTTGATTTGGTGGCGCTGCTGAGCATTCAACCGCTGCTGAGACGCAGGTTTGCTTAATTAGGGCGATCGTTTCACCTGCACCGTCAATTCTAGGACACGGCGCCGTGCCTTTGGTCGTGTCAACTTAAGGTAAAACCGATAGTCCGTCAGGGGTTGAAACAAGACTCTCAAAGCCAAAGTCCTCTTGCATAGGACTAATGAGTTCTTCAGTCCTCTTTCAGAGGACTTTCGCTATGAGACAGGGAATTCATTCCCTGGCGGACTGCCGGGTCAACGATAGGACTAATGACTTCTTCAGTCCTCTTTCAGAGGACTTTCGCTATGAGACAGGGAATTCATTCCCTGGCGGACTGCCGGGTCAGCGGGAGGACTAATGACTTCTTCAGTCCTCTTTCAGAGGACTTTCGCTATGAGACAGGGAATTCATTCCCTGGCGGACTGCCGGGTCAGCGGGAGGACTAATGACTTCTTCAGTCCTCTTTCAGAGGACTTTCGCTATGAGACAGGGAATTCATTCCCTGGCGGACTGCTGGGTCAACGATAGGACTAATGACTTCTTCAGTCCTCTTTCAGAGGACTTTCGCTATGAGACAGGGAATTCATTCCCTGGCGGACTACCGGGTAAGCGAGAGGACTGCGGGACTAAAAGCTTAAGTTGACACCAATGGGCATTGCCCTATCCTTAGCCCCAGCGAAGTAATATAATATTTACTCACAAGTCAGAATATTGTTTAGATAGAATTGTTTTTTTGAAGATTCAACTAATAAATTATGAACACCAAAACTTCCAAATCCGGCAAATTGATGATTGGGATTGCTGCAAGCGCGATCGCCTCCTGTGCTCTGTTCTCGCCTCAAGCAAGCTTCGCTCAAGCCAGCGGTTTAAATAATGCCCAACCGCTGCAAGACTTTCAAACTCAAGACAATACCGACCCCTTTTCCGGCGACAGCAGCGGAAGGGGAATATTTGATTTAATTCACCGATCGAAATTGGGAGGCGGCCGCAGCATGGAAGAATTTAATACCGAACAGCGCCAAAATTTGAACGATGCGGCCGCAGAATTTCGCAACAAACAGCGCCTACTACTGGAAAAGCAAGCAGTACCTTCTGAAGGGGCGATCGCACCAGCAGAAATTACCGCCCCCGTCCCTTAAATTGCTTTCTTAGTCCGCGCACCATCCGGACTTCGTTTGTCTAGCAGCGGTTTCAACCGCCGAGTTTTAATCTTTAGACCTCTTGCAAAAGTCCTTTTCATAAATTTATTGGACGGGCAAGATGCCCATCCCACAAGAAAAAATAACTCTTGTGGGATGGGCATCTTGCCCGTCCTAGTTATTTTTGCAAGAGGTCTTTTATTTATTAGTCCGCGAAGGCGGACTTCGTTTGTGTAGAAGCGGTTTCAACCGCCAAACAATCTAAAAACCCTCGCCCTTAATCCCGTTCCAACCACGCCCGCATTTTACCCGGATTAAGCAAACCGTAAGGATCGACCAACTCTTTAAACTGCAACTGTTCCACATTAATACTTTTCATCCCTCCATCTTCCAATATATAAGTGTGAGGATTAGCAATCAGTGCGCCTTGCTCTTCGTGATAGCGAATAATTTCCTTGAGGCGTGATTCCGTAGTGTAGCGAACTATTTGCAAAGCCGCGGCGATCGCCCTGCCATTCATCCGCAAAAACTCCAAGTGCATCATCACCTCATCCCCATAATAATTATACAGTTCCTCAATCAATTTCAAACCTTTATCTGCGGGAAAAAGCGTCTGCAAATAAGTCAGAGACGGGTCAGCGCTGCGAGCGTGGAGAGTTGTATGATTCCAAGTAAATTCAGCAATAGCTGCACCTTTGCTCGCTGCTTGCGCGCTTTTTTGATAGCAAATTGTGCCGCCATATTCGCGCACCAAATCTTGCAGCGGTTCCAGACAAGATTCAGCTACCATTAACAAAGCGCAGTGCTTGCCTTCAGGAATAGCATCGCGGAAAGCAGCAAAATAAGCAGGAATCGGCCAAGCACAAACACAAATTAGTTTTTTGATAATTCCATCAGCATCGCCCAAAGCTTGACCGAAGTTTGCCGAGGTCATAAAATCGTCAAAAGCGACGATGATTTCCGCCCAAGGATAAGCAGGGGCGAGGGGAATTTCTAACTCAGTAATAATCCCATTTGTGCCGTAAGCGTGATTGACTTTTTGCACTTCATCCCCGCGCAATTCGATGACGCGGGGATCGTCTTCCATTGTAACGACTCGAACAGCATGAAGATTTCCCCGATCGCGCAATTGCCCGTAAGTTATCGAACCAATTCCCCCGCTACCGCCGCCGATAAATCCCCCAATCGTTGCGGTGCGATAGGTTGAGGGAACCATCCGCAATTCCCAACCAGTTTCTCGCGCTTGTTTGTCGAAAACCGACATTTTTACCCCCGGTTCTACGCAAGCTAAACCCGGTTTTATCCAGCGGATATTGTTCATTTTGCTGGTATCTAAAATGACGCCGCCCTTGAGGGGAATGCACTGCCCGTAATTGCCCGTTCCTGCCCCTCTGACAGTTAGCGGAATTTTGAATTTTACGCAGGCTGCAGCAATCCGCAAAACTTCGGCTTCGCTGGCGGGACGAACTACTAAATCTCCTGTTTTATCACTTAAGAGAGGTTGCAAAACAGGACTGAAGTGATAATAGTCTTGAGATAGCTTGACAACTTGCGCGCGATCGCTAATTATTTCGATTCCCGATAGTTCCGAAGAAAAAGCATCCCAGTCAATACTTTGAATCGCAGTTGCAGTCATTTTGTTTACTCCATGCTGGCAGTATTATATATTTTTTCAAACATAACTTAGTAACATAAAATACTAACAGCAATGTTTCTTTAAGCAGTAAGGTGCTTATTCGCGCACCCTACATATAGAAGTTCTGCCTCCAGGACTGCTTTTCTTAATTAACAAATCCCCCAAACACCGCCATACCGTAGTATTTCCAAGGAACTGCAACAGTCTCAAATCCAGATGAGGCAAGCATTTCCAACTGTGCCGAAAGTGTAGCTAGGCGATCGGGATTAGAATACCCGTAAGAGACACTCGTTCCCACATTTGCGCGAATTTGTGCTAAGGTTTCCCCCTGACTTAGCGCCCAATCTTCTCGCGCCGCTTGATAAATATCTTTCATTGCTGCTGATTCTGCTAAAAGAGGATCGGCATTCCAAAAACAGCCACCAGCATTTAAACTTTCGCGAATGCGTTGAAACAATTTCAACTTCATGTCATCCTCAAGATGGTGAATTGCCAGAGATGAAATGCAAGCATTGAATTTATCGCCCAAGCCTGAGAAATTTGGATTGTTCGCCCATTCTCCAAAGTCAATTTCTATGCCAGTCCACCGGGTTGTGTATCCTGCCGACTCTATTTTGGCGCGGGCAAAATCTAGCATTCGCGGCGAGTAATCGACAGCCACTATTTCCGCAGACGGGTAGCGTTGCAGAACTTTTAAAGTGAGTTCCCCCGTACCGCAGCCGAGTTCTAAAATGCGGTGGTTTGCGTTAGCAATGCAGCCTGCTAATACATCCAACATTTCGTCATATTTAGGTAAAACTCGCCGAATACCCGTATCAAAATTGGCAGTATTGACGAAAACTTCTCCCGGCAAAATTTCCTGGCGCGCAGGTGAGGCAGTAGAGTCAGAATTCACGATCGCCAACCATAGACTACAATTGCTATCCTAACCGATATCAAGCAAAAATTGCGTGAAGTAGGGAGAGGCCACCGCCGTGTCCTTACCCGATCATCTGTACTTCACTCAACAGAAAACCACTATAAAGTTATGCGTATTCTTACGGATAAGCGAAACCCTCGCGGTAAACAATAATTAACCCTCGGTTGCACTCAGACAGTCTTGCTTTACCCCGGACGCCCGCAAAACAGTCTGAACAACCAGTGTTATGTTAGTAGTGCATAAATTGAAATAAAGATTAAACCTCACACTTGAGGATACCATGCGCCAGTTGATTTCTCGCAGTCGGGCTGCCATCAGCCAATTAATTTATAAGCGAATTCTGCTTGCGGTGACAATTTTATTTTGTGTAGGTGTAGGAGTAGCGATGGCAAATATGTCTGAGCTTTCCTCTACCCTAACGGGATTGCCGGCGTGATTCAAGTCACACAATCAACTTACGATATCTTGAGAAATAAGTATCTGTTTGAAAACAGAGGAATTATCCACATCAAAGGCAAGGGAGATATGAATACTTATCTGCTTGCAGGCAGGTTAGTCAGCGCAGTTTCGGTTTAATTTGTTTATTATATTATTAAGGGGTCTGCTAGTTAGTCCAGAGTCATCAGTCATTATATCATGTCCGGTCGATCGACCGCGATTTTCGTAGGGGCCCGTGAGCCAACAATACCTGCCAATAATTGACAATCTGAAAAACCCGCCCCGACCGCGATATTATGGTTAATCAATCGGACATGATATTAGTCAGCAGCAAGCAGCCAAGAAGTAACAGTTAATAGCTGCTGGCTGTTGACTGCTGACAATTATAGGAAGTACACAGGGGATGTGAGAACCCGGTTTCTGCGCGGTTGCTTCGTTGACAACCCAAAATTTATTACGAGAAACCGGGTTGATTTTTCTATGTCCTACATTAGCCATTTGCAAAATAGTAAGTTTTATGTTATTGCGGATTTTCTCATTTTTGAAATTTTTCAAATCTCGCTTGTCGAGGCAAATAGCTTTGTGGGTATTTGCTAGCATTCTTGTCATAGAGGGAATTATTTTAGTTCCCTCTTATTTTCGGCGCGAAAATGAACTTTTAAGTCAACTGGAACAGGTATCTCGGGCGACTGTTGATTCCCTAGAGTTTTTGCTCCAACAAGATATTTCCGATCGCACTTTCTTGCAAGAAGAAGTAAAAAATATTACTAAGGATTCTCAAGTAGTCTTAGGACTATCTATTTACCAAGCTAACGGTGAGCTAATATATACACTTGGCGAACCCCCAGAAATCAGTTTAGAGCAACTAAAAAAAGCTCGTATAGTTCACCATCACAATTTCGATGGCAAGCGCTACGATATTGCTTGGACGGAGCGACATTTGGGAGGCGATTACATCTTAATTGTTCGCCACGATGCTTCCACCGTTCAACCGGAACTCTACGCATTTATCGGGCGGATTGCGGTTCTAGTCATCATTATATCAGCCTTTGTCACTTCTGTGACTATGTTTTTTTTAGGGGTGACAGTAATTTCACCTCTCTTGAGATTGCGCGATGACTTGATCGCTGCTGGAGACGCTTTGAGTAAAGATCGAGCACAACCTGATTTCTACTCTCTGTCTGTCAAGCGGGATGACGAGTTGGGAGAACTCATGGTCGCATTCAATCAAATGTTTCACCGAGTATACCAGGAAATTGCACAGCGGAAACAAGCTGAGGAAGTATTGCGCGCCGAACAAGAAAAGTCGGATCGTTTATTACTAAATATCTTACCGGTAATGATTGCCGATCGCCTAAAACAAGGCCAGATAAATATTGCGGACGGATTTGCCGAGGTTACGGTTTTGTTTGCTGATATTGTGGGCTTTACCGAAATATCTTCGCGCACATCTCCTGAAGAATTAGTCGAGTTGCTTAACAAAATATTTTCATCTTTCGATCGCTTAAGCGAACAATACGGCTTAGAAAAAATTAAGACTATCGGCGACAATTATATGGTAGCAGGCGGTTTGCCACTTCCCTGTACAAATCACGCCGAATCTATTGCCGAAATGGCCCTGGAAATGCAGCAAGAAATTATGAAATTCCGCGACGAATGCGGTAAACCTCTCAATATCCGCATTGGCATTAATACTGGGCCTGTTGTAGCAGGTGTCATCGGCACTAAAAAGTTTATTTACGATTTGTGGGGAGATGCTGTGAATACAGCAAGCCGCATGGAATCTCAGGGACTTCCGGGTAAAATTCAAGTTAGTAACTCCACTTATGAGTTGCTGTGCGATAAGTATTTGTTGGAAAAACGCGGTAAAATTAATGTTAAAGGCAAAGGATCTATGACGACTTATTTGCTCAAAGGCAGAAAATTGTAACTGACAATTTTAACCATTGCCTGCGAATACGTGGTATGGGGGCTGACGTTCCCAGGCAGCGGCCCTCGACACCAAACTAGATTTTTTTAACGAACCGCGAAGACGCCAAGGACACGTAGGAAGAGAAAAAGAAAGCCTCAAAAATTAAAAGTTCATAAGGGCGTTATTATTGCTATATTAAAAGGCAGATTAATATTAGTAATCGGGGCAAAAATGACTGCGAATCAGGAACATAATTCTTCAAATTCACCGATTTGGCAGCCCTTCACGCAAATGAAAACGGCTGCCCCGCCGCTGAAGGTAATTCGCGGCAAAGGATCGGTGCTGGAATTAGCAGACGGGCGGCAAATTCTCGACTGCATTTCTAGTTGGTGGGTGACTGTTCACGGGCACAGCCATCCGGTTCTCGCCGAGGCTCTTTACGAACAAGCCCAAAAGTTAGAACACGTAATTTTTGCGGGGTTTACTCACGAACCTGCCGAGAAACTTGCGAGTAAATTGCTAACTCATACGCCTGCTTCTTTAACGCGGATTTTCTTCTCTGATAACGGCTCGACTGCTGTTGAAGTTGCTCTGAAAATGGCATTTCAATATTGGCGCAATCTCGGAGAAACTAACCGCACTAGCTTTATTAGTTTTGAGGGAGGTTATCACGGCGATACTGTGGGCGCGATGTCTGCTGGCAGAAGTTCGCTGTGGTGGGAATCTTTTGCACCTTTAATGTTTGCTGGGGATGTTGTTCCTTTTCCGGCGACTTTTGACGGCGATGAGGAGGTGGAAACCAAGGAGGCGGCGAGTTTAGAGAAATTGGAGTTTTTGTTAAAGCAGGGCGGCTATGCGGGTATTTTTATCGAACCTTTGGTGCAAGGTTCTGGGGGGATGCGAATGTGCCGCCCTGAGTTTTTGCGGGCGATCGCACTACTTGCGGGCCAGTTTAATGTATTGTTGATTTACGATGAAGTAATGACGGGTTTTGGGCGCACAGGCGAACTGTTTGCCTCGGTTAAATCGGGAACTTCACCGGATATCCTGTGTTTGTCTAAAGGATTGTCTGGTGGCTGCTTGCCAATTGCTGTCACAATGGCATCGGAGGATATTTATCAAGCTTTCTGGCGAGATGAATGGGACAAAGCTTTTTTTCACGGTCATTCTTACACCGGAAATCCCTTAGCTTGTGCGGTGAGTGTAGCATCCTTGGAGCTTTTGGAGCAAAACCCAAATGTTTATCAAGGGATGGAAAAACTCCACCACAAATATCTGAATCAATGGCTGAGAAATCATCCTAAACTCGAACGGATTCGGACTTGCGGCACCATCGCAGCAATGGATGTGAAAACGGAAAGCGTTTCCGGTTATTTTAATGACATCGGTCCTCTATTGAAAGCCAGATTTCTCGAAGCGGGGTTTTTGCTCCGCCCCTTGGGAAATACGCTTTACTTGATGCCTCCCTACTGCATTTCTCCTGATGAACTAGAATCGATTTATCGGGTGATTCGTCAGGTTTTGGATACTCTGTAAACCCTTTAATTTTAGTAATGAATTTACCCAATTGGAACGATTTGGCTGACGACGCGCTGGCGGGCAAATGTCTCTCTCGCGAGCAATCTTTAGCCGTATTGCGCGCACCGGATGAGGTTTTGCTGGAACAACTAAACGCAGCTTATCGGGTGCGCCGCCACTACTGGGGAAACCGAGTCAGGCTGCACTATTTGTTAAATGCTCAAAGTGGCCTTTGTCCTGAAGATTGCCATTATTGTTCTCAGTCAAAAATTTCGACTGCGGAAATTGAGAAATATCCGCTTTTAGCTAAGGAGAAAATTCTGGATGCCGCCCAACGCGCCGCAGATTTAAAAGCTGGTACGTTTTGTTTGGTGATTTCGGGGCGCCAACCTAACGCTTCTACTTTCGATCGCGTTTTGGATGCTGTCGAGACTGTGAAGGCAAATTATAACCTAAAAATCTGTGCTTGTTTGGGATTGTTGAGCGAGGAGCAAACTCATCGTTTGGCAAAAGCTGGAGTCGATCGCGTAAATCACAATCTCAATACTTCCGAATCATATCACACGGACATTTGCACGACTCACACTTTTGGCGATCGGGTTGAAACCGTCGAACACGTAAAAGCAGCGGGAATCACAACTTGTTCCGGCGGAATTTTGGGGATGGGCGAATCGGATGATGATGCGATCGATTTAGCGCTTTCGCTTCGCAATTTGGGCGTTACTAGCGTACCCGTCAACTTTTTCATTCCGATTCCCGGCACGCCATTTGCAGATGTGAATCGGTTAACTCCCCGCCAATGTTTGCGAATTCTCTGTTTGTTCCGATTTTTGCTTCCCAGTCAAGAAATTCGGATTGCTGGGGGACGGGAAGTGCATTTGCGATCGCTGCAACCTCTCGGACTCTACCCCGCTAATTCTATCTTTGTTGGCGATTATCTGACAACTCCCGGACAAGCTGCCCATCAAGATTGGGACATGATTCGAGATGCGGGATTTGCGATCGAATCTCCCGAAGGTTCTCTCTTAGAAGTTGATTCAGCAGTTACCAAATCCGAACAAAAAACCCTGGTTGTTTAACTCTTATACCAGTTTTCAATCGGATGAAATAGAGTAGGACACGGCACTGTCCATTGGTGTCAACTTAAGCCGAAAGCCTTGAGAAATCTCCTTTTTACCCCAGTCTAGATCCCCCTAAATCCCCCTGATTGTTGGGGAGTAGGGGTTGACTTTGAGAAGACTCCTGTCCCCCCCTTCTTAAGGGGGGTTAGGGGGGATCTAAGTTTAATCGTCAAACACCAGTCTGTGACTAACTTTGACCTTAAGTTGACACCAATGGGCTTTTGGAGTGTCCCTACGGTTGCCATTCTTCAATCTAAAATCTAAAATCTAAAATCTAAAATAATACAAGAGGGGGAAATTATGGACAAACGCGAAGAAACTACGATCGCAGAATACCAGCTAACTGCCGAATCTTTCCGATCGGGAACTTGGCATCACGACGTATCCCAAAATCGCTCCGCACTGACGGCTGCCATGCCCCGCAATCCCGGTAAAATTCTCGATATAGGATGCGGGCCGGGACGAGATTTAGTAGCCTTTAAAAGCCAAGGACACACAGTTGTAGGCTTAGATGCGACTCCGGCTTTTGTAGAAATAGCAAAAGAGTTGTCAGGATGCGAAGTTTGGCAACAATCTTTTCTGAATCTCGACTTGCCAGAGGCAGAATTTGACGGTATTTTTGCCAATGCTTCCCTGATTCACGTTCCCAGCGACGAGATGGTAAAAGTGCTGCAAAAT
Organism: Microcoleus sp. D3_18a_C4; assembly: GCF_036702415.1. Taxonomy (NCBI): domain Bacteria; kingdom Bacillati; phylum Cyanobacteriota; class Cyanophyceae; order Oscillatoriales; family Microcoleaceae; genus Microcoleus; species Microcoleus sp. D3_18a_C4. Next base: position 71,372 of record NZ_JAUBTI010000009.1, read on the forward strand.
TTGCACAAAGCCTTAGTTGTTAGCGGTGCAATTGTCATGTCAATGTGCCGGGGAAATTGGGAAGGATACGACGAGAGACCAACGGGAAAACGCTATACAGCCGGATGGGAATATCATACTTTAGCGCCTTGTTTAGAACAAGCGGGATTTGCAATTGTCAATCACTACTATCGCCCCCCCGGCTTACCCCGCGAAGCTCAATCTTGGGTAGTAATAGTGGGCAAAAAACTCTAACGTAAATGGGAAATTGGGAATCGGGAATTGCGAATCTTTCCCCTCTCTTCCTCTGCGCCCTCTGCGCCCTCTGCGGTTAAAAAAACTAATTGAAAAATTTACAGAGGATTGTTGTATAATTATATCCAGTCAAATAAACCAATTTCTGCATAACTTAAAACACAATTAATATGACAGAGAAATTCCACATTTTTTTAGCTGGTGCTAGTCGAGGAGTCGGCTTAGAAATCGCTAAATGTCTGACAGCACAAAAGATGCAAGTAACTGCACTTTTGCGATCGCCCGCAACCACCACCGAATTAGAAGCAATGGGCATCAAAGTCGTGACTGGCGATGCTTTGGATGCAGCAGCTATGGAAGCTGCGATGGCTGGGGGTGAGCCAATTCATGCCGTAATCAGCACAATTGGCGGCTTACCCAAAGATGGAGAAAGAGCCGATTATTTGGGCAACAAAAACTTGATTGATGCGGCTGTCAAAGCAGGCGTGCAAAAATTTATTTTAGTTTCATCAATCGGCAGCGGTAATAGTGTCGGCGCTTTGCCGCCCCAAGCTTTAGAAACTTTGCGCCCGGTTTTAATTGAGAAAGAAAAAGCCGAAAATCATTTGATAGCAAGCGGGATGATTTATACAGTAATTCGTCCGGGCGGACTCAAATCGGAACCTGCAACAGGCAACGGTATTTTAACAGAAGATTGTCGAGTTGCTGGAACGATTCACCGGGCAGATGTAGCGCAGCTAGTTTGTCAGTGTTTAGTTTCTGAGGCTGCTAACAATAAAGTTTTGTCGGCGGTAGACAGGCAAATGCTTTACGGCAATCCAGAATTTGAGGAATTAAATCTGTAGGGGCGGGTTTTACCAACAATAATTGCCTAAAACCGATAATCTCGTAAACCCGCCCCCACTTGGGTGGCGATCGCGCGGGGTGGGGGCGGGTTTTGGAGTCTTTGGGTATCCTTTGAAACTATTGGTGAACCCGCCCCTACAAGTTTTTGACGGAGGGCGATCGTAAACCTGTCCCCAACCAACGGCAAATCTCAAGAATCGAAAGGCTTAATCCACGATCGCCCGATCGCCCAATCCAACACAAAACCCGCGATCGCAAACAATACCACACTCTCGACACCGCGAACCGCAAACGGCAATAACTCCTGTAGGGCGGGCATCTTTCCGGGATCAAAAAACAATCCAGCATCCAACTGTCCAAAAGCCCGCACCAACCCAAAAGCCAACACCGCACCAGATTTAAGCTGCGGGTTAACATCTCGGCGAATCGCATAGCGGTAAGTCACGCCGAACAAAAAACCGCCCAAAAGTGCGAGAGTCGCCCTGAAGGCAAAATTTAGGTCAATTTCCCTTACCTGCAAACTCGCCAGAGAATCCAACCTATCGGCTAGAATTAAGCTATTACCAAGGGCGATCGCCCCAAAAGCCAGCAAACAAGACAAACCAGCAACCGTCCCTGCCTTCAAAGATTCTACCCGTTCAGCCGCACTAAAATTTGACGAATCCTTCACAGCGCCCTCATTTCAAAAATGGCTCAAATTGACTTATCATAAGGTTTGGAGTCACTTTGTACAGTTTGTTCAATAAATAGCTATGGATATTTTGTCACTCGGTTGGGTTTCGGTGCTAGTTCTGTTCTCCTTCTCAATTTCAATGGTCATTTGGGGACGCAACGGTTTCTAGATTCCAGAATAGCTTGCGGGGCCAGCTTTTTAACGGCCCCGCATTTTTTTAAATCCTATTTAACAAAATCCAAATAACAGGAGTTGGAAACATGACAGCAAAAAAAATATTAATGCTAGTCGGCGACTTTGTAGAAGACTACGAAGTAATGGTTCCCTTCCAAGCACTGCAAATGGTAGGTCACACCGTCCACGCCATCTGCCCGGACAAAGCCGCGGGTCAAACAATTCGCACCGCTATTCACGACTTTGAAGGCGATCAAACCTACAGCGAAAAACCCGGTCACAACTTCACTTTAAACGCGACTTTTGACGAAATCAACCCCGCCGATTACGACGCTTTGATTATCCCCGGAGGACGCGCCCCAGAATACATCCGCCTCAACGAACAAGTGCTGCAAATTACCCGCTACTTTGCCAACAGCAAAAAGCCGATCGCATCTATTTGTCACGGCTTACAGGTTCTAACAGCAGCCGGCGTACTCGAAGGCAAACGCTGCACCGCATACCCGGCTTGCAGCCCCGACGTACTCCGGGCCGGCGGCAAATATACAGAAGTTCCAGTTACCGAAGCCGTAGTCGATGGCAATTTAGTCACCGCCCCCGCGTGGCCAGCACATCCTAACTGGCTGGCTGAATTCCTGAAAGTTTTGGGAACGAAGATCGAACATTTAGATAGTCATTAGTTATTAGTCATTAGTCATGAGTTATTAGTCATTAGTCATCAGTTATTAGTTATTAGTCACATGAAAATTTTCACAGTCAAAGTTAAACCGAGTTCCAAACAGCAAAGCATCGCAGAACAACCCGACGGCAGCCTCACAATACATCTGAAATCGCCGCCCGTTGATGGTAAAGCCAATCAAGAATTAATCATGCTGTTGGCAAAAAAGTTTAAAGTGCCAAAATCTGCGATCGGCATTAAATCAGGTCTTTCCTCGAAAAATAAACTTGTCGAAGTTGCGATCGAACCTGCAACTTCTATCTCTCCGTAGGGACACGGCAGTGCCTTTCGTCGTGTCAACTTAAGACTAAAACCCTTGAGAAATCTCGCTAATAGTCGAGTCTAGATCCCCCTAAATCCCCCTTAAGAAGGGGAGTAGGGGTTGACTTAAAGAGGCTTCCTGTCCCCCCCTTCTTAAGGGGGGTTAGGGGGGATCTGGCCTTAATAGTCAAACAGCAATCTGTAACTTGGTTTGAGCTTAAGTTGGCACGAAGAAGGGCACGGTGCCGTCTCCCTACCGGATATCTATAAAGTTAACAGCCAATCTATCTAAAGAGAGATACAGACTCAACTTGAAAATCATATATTAATAGTTGTAGAGTTAGAATAAAAAATTATGAACATTGAAAATAGAGTCGAAGCCACAGCGAAGAATATTGAAGGCAAAATCCAAGAAGCTGTTAGCGAAGTTACTGGCAATCAGAAAGATAAATTAGAAGGTCAAGCCAAGCAGGATGAAGCATCAGCAATTCACCTGAAAGAAGACCTCAAAGATAAAGCCAAAGAGATTGTAGACCGAGCTTAGTAACAGTATTCCCGGGAGCATCTCAGTTTTGCATTTACAGTGCGAGCGTCCCCGCTCGCGTATTGTACAATACGCGAGCGGGGACGCTCGCACTACAATAAAAAAATGCTTTTTACAAAACTGAGATGCTCCCGTATTCCCTACAAGTTTCCTGCCTACTAAATCCCGCAAACGATATGTTTGCGGGATTTTTTATAATTAGCCTAAATCATTTGTACCAATATCTTGGGGCGGGTTTATAAGGATTATTGGTGGCAAAATTCATCGGGGAACTGCCCCTACAGATTCTACTAACTCATAGTGTAAAAGCATTAATTTTGTGGCCGGAATGGTTTCCATTGCATAAGTTCTACCATCTTGATGAGAAAATTCTACCTCAAAAGCACTGCCATCAAATTCCATCACGACTGTTCCTACTTGTCCTTTATATAATTTAATGATTTGTTTTGTTTCAAAATGGGTGGCTTCTAAATCTTCAGTTAAAGCAACAATATCTAGGTCTTTAATTGTTTTCATTGTTTTTACCTCACTTTTTGACGGGATAACAACTTGTTAATCGGGGGAAACTTTCACCTAAGCGGACGATCCAAGCTGCTAGAATCAGAGATTCACCTACTTCGGTTTTCAGCAAGAATTTCATGTTGTAATGTGTTCCGTATTCATTTTTTTTTGAATAACAACATCTTCGTTGATAGCAGCTTCTTTTAAAGCCTGTTTGAGCATTTCAGCATTTTTTAGGGTAATGCCTAACTTACTGGCAAACAAAACAGCTTGATTTTTTCCTTCTTGATGATTCGGATTTAGAGAATATTCTTCTATTTTATTGCCTAAATCTGCTAGATGACCATTGGGCAGTTTCACTATTAATAACTGTTTTTGAAGGACAAAAGAGAATATTAGTCGCCTACAATAATCGACTTTTACTCAAATGTCAATTATATCGTCTTTGAGTTGGGGGGCGGGTTTATCAAAATTATTGAGGGGTGGCAAAATTCATGGGTGAACCCGCACCTACAGATTCTACTTTTCGGCTCAATTCCCCATGCTATAAAGGCCCAATTCCCCATTAATTGAATTTAACGGTTGGGCGACTATGCTTAATCGGGGTTATTCGTTGGGTGGGGGCGGGTTTATCGAGATTATTGATGGGTGGCAAAATTTATGGGTGAACCCGCCCCTACAGATTCTACTTTTCGGCCCAATTCCCAATGCCCACAAAAAAGCCGGGGATGGATATCCCCAGCTCGAAACATAGCACAATTAGTTTTGAGAGTTGGTAGGGCGATGTTTCAGAATCCACCCCACCCTCTTTTACCCAAATTAAATCAGGGTAATGTCAGCAGCCGTAATGCCCGGTCTGCCATTTAGAACTGCCAGCGTAACGCCTGGGTTAGAACCAGAAATACCGTCAGGGTCATATCCTAGTCGTCCGTCTGCATTTTGATAAAAGACGAACGGCTCTGACGCGCCCGCCCCGGCTGGAGCAAAACTGCTGTTGTACGCCCCACTCTCAAGCGCCAAGAACGCCTGCGAAGAAAGTCGATTCGTATTTGGCACTACCCTCAAGTTGGGGAAGCCGTTGGAGCCATTGATTTGGAAGATAAACTTGTCTTGGCCGACCGTAAAATCGCCGATTTGGTCTGTGTCGGTACCCACGGCGCCCTCGCCGAAGTTGTTGTAGTAGAAGCTGTCATTACCCGATCCGCCAATCAGCGTGTCAGCACCAGGCCCGCCGCCGAGAGAGTCGTTACCGTCGCCGCCGATCAAATAGTCCTTACCAAAGCCGCTCAGCATGGTGTCGTTTCCGGCGCCGGAATTTAAGGTATCGTCCCCGGCGAGGGAGTCGGCACTGGATGAGTCGCCGAACAGGATGTCATCTCCGTTACCAGTAGTGATGGAATCAGTGCCGTTGCCACCAGTAATAAAGTTGCTGCCTAAGGTATCGGTAATCAAGTTGGCGACTGTGCCGCTAAAGGTGACGCCGCTAGCGTAGGAGATGAAGTCGTTACCCTCCATGTTGCCAATTATGCGATCGAACTGGCCGCCAAAGACGATGGTGTCACTTCCCACGCCACCGTTCATGAGGTTGGTGACGGTGAAGCTGCTGCCAGTAGTAGGATTGGTGTAGCCAATTAACCGATCGTTGCCCAGCCCGCCGTCGAGAGTAATCAAAGCAGTACCAGTACCAGCAAAAATGGCATTGGTAGCATCGATAGTATCGTTGCCATCTCCACCGACTGCATTAGTAAAGATACCGCTCAGGCTGTCGTTGCCTTCACCGCCAATCATTGTATCCGTCACAAAAGCTGCAACGATCGTGTCGTTGCCCACTCCGCCGTCGAGCGAGTTGCGACCCGCGAAGCCTGGAAATGAACTCTGTGCGCCTACGCTCGAAAGTACATTCGGCACCGTGGATGACTGGATGAAGTCGTCGCCTGCACCTCCCAGCGCGGTATCCTGCGTGGCAAAAACCGTGATCCTGTCGTTGCCGTCGCCGCCCTCAAAGAAGTTTCTGCCGCCGCCAAAGTCGCCGATACCGCCGGTGAGAGAATCGTTGCCGCCACCGCCAATCAAGGTGGTTCTCTCAATGCCGATCGTGATGACGCCGGTAGCAAAGGGGCTTGTCTGGGTAGTGTTGCTAATGAATAAGATGTCCTCGTCAAGATCGCCGGAGAGGTAGCTGTTGCTAGCCACACCTACTAGGGTGTCGTTGCCTCTACCGCCATAAAGACTGTCTCTTACATTGATACCTACAACCAAGTCGTCGCCCAAATCTCCCCGCAAGAAGTTGCTGCCTTCATTGCCAGCGAAGCCTCCGGTTAGGGGAAGACCTAGGTTGTTGCCACCACCTGCGATGAAGAAGCCCATCGAGTCATTGCCCTTGCCGCCGTAGAGGGAGTCTCTTCTCTGCGCCCCTCCCAGCAACGTATCTGCCCCCTCATTACCAAACATGAGGTTAGCTTCGACAGTACCTTGGGCCAAGTCGTCTCCCGCACCGCCGTACAGGCTAGCGCGGGCTTCAGCGACTATGGTGTCATTGCCTGTGTCCCCAAACAGCAAAGCCGGAGTCCGCTGAGATCTGATTGAATCTTCGTCCTCGCCGCCGTATATGGTATCGTTCGGGCCGACGGAAATCAGAGTATCGTTATCGGCTTGGCCATATATTAAGCTGCCGCCCAGGGTGGAAGTTCTAACGAAATCCGTCCCCTCTCCGGCGAATACTGTATCCGGGCCCAGTCCCGGAAGGTTTAAATCTAGTTGATTAGGATTGCCATCTAACGTTGTCATAAAGCTTCACTCCTCTACTTGTTGGTCATCGCTGGTGCGACTACAGACACTGCCTAGAACACCGAATGTTTGGATTCCGCTGTAGTTTAACCTGTTTGCCAGCCGCAAGTCTAGCCTACTGGCCTTAACCCTGTCTAGACTTTCTCCCTCGCGGATTTTTTGCTTGTAAGCTTTTATTTTCAAAGTCTTCACCCTTTAATAATCCTGGTGCACTGTCTCAGGTGCTCACGCTCTACAAGACGCGGCTCATATTCTTAATGTTCCATTCTGGATTGGCGGTCGGGGATCGCGTCCGGGGGAGGAAATTAAAGATTAAAAAAGGCTGATCTGGGTGATCGGGAAGACAAGGGAAATTGGGAGATTTGTTACTTGGTAACAAGGCTTTGTGGCAATTTCCGGTTTTCCAGGCAGGGCCGTCATTTAATAATTCTGACCCGGATTGAACCGAGTACCGCTCCGGGCTTTAAAAGTCTACGCCCCGCTTTAGTTCTACGCCCCGATCGCCGTAGTGTTTGTGACAGTATACCTCGGAGTGTACGCTTGCCAAGTCAAAGTAAGCGTGGGGTTTGTGGCAGCGCCCGGTGATAATAATTTCTGTATCCCGCGGCTTGCGTAGCAGGGCTTCGACGATCGGCTCTACCGGCAGCAGTTCTAAGTCTACTGTGGGATTGAGTTCGTCGAGAATAATCGTTTTGTACCAGCCGCTGGCGATCGCACATTTGGCGATTTCCCAGCCGCGTTCTGCTTCTATGCAGTCTAGCTCTTGCTGTTGCCCCCGCCAAACTATAGCATCTCGGCCGCACCGCTGGTGATCTACTAGCTGCGGGTAGCTTTGCCGCAAAGCTGCGATCGCCGCATCTTCTGTATAACCGGTGCCGCCTTTGAGCCACTGCACGATTAACACCCGGTGAGATTGGTCTTGACTGATACCCCTACCTATTGCCTGCAAAGCTTTGCCCAAAGCGCTCGTAGACTTGCCTTTCCCGGCTCCCGTGTATATTTCGATCCCCGAAATATGATGCTCTGCCGCTGCGGGGCGATAGTGGGGCTTCATTTCTGAGTGTAAGTCGGCAATCTCCAGCAAAGCTTCGGGGGCCGCTCGCCCTGTGGCGATGACTTCTAAATATTCTGGTTTGTTTTTGAGGGTTTGGACTACTTCGTCAACTGGCAGCAAACCCAAGTCCAATACCGGGTTTAGTTCGTCTAGTACCACGACGGAATATAGTTCGCTGGCGATCGCTCCTTTGGCGATATCCCAGCCTCGCTGAGCTTCGGCGCGATCGAAGCGGGTGATTGCTTCGGCCCCAAAATATTCGGCACGGCCGGTTCGCACTTGGTCGATCAAGTGCGGAAATGCCCGTTGCAAGGCTTCTATTGCCCCGTCTTCGTCGTAGGAGCGGCCGGGGCCTTTGAGAAAGCGCAGCAACAAGACTCGCGTGGGCGAGTCAGAATTGATACCCAGCCCGATCGAGCGCAACACTACTCCCAAAGCTGCCTGAGACTTGCCTTTACCAGCGCCGTCGTAGACGTGAATCTGACCCGCGGCGCGTTCCGACCGGGATGAGGCTGTCCGAATACCAATGCCATTCCTTACCATAATCAGCAGTTATTTGAGTCTGTATCGGGGTGGGTATTCGATCGCGCGCCTTGAATGTTTAATTTTTCCATTCTGTTGGCGGATCTCAACAGATTATACGATAAGTCCTAACCCCCAATTTTTTAAGCAGCGATCTAAGGCAATCTGGTGCTCAAACCTCCGGTTAAGATTATTCCGTTTGTGCTGTACAATTAAAATTTAACACGGACTGATATACCTAAAGGCTTATGATTGCGAGTGTTTTCCCATTTCGGACTGTTTTGGTGCAAATTTTAATTATGTTTTTGGCGATCGCGATCGAATCGTGGTTTTTGCAAAAACTACTTAAACTCGGCCCCAAAACCAGCATTGAATATACAGCCATCCTCAATCTATCTTGCACTTTCGTAGGCTGGTTAGTTTTCTTCGGCATTGAAAGCGTTCTTAGCAAAGATTTGCGGGAACAGCTTATCGGTTATATCTTATTAGGCAGAGCGGATAATGTTTACGCTCCCATAACTATGATAGCCCTCTCAGTATTAGCAGTAACTTTTCTAGCTAAATGGCAGGGATTAGAATTCATAGAGAACATGGTTGTCGGCAATAAAAAAGCTTCCAAACCTCAGTTTTTAGGGCCGCCAACCCTCACCCGCCGTCCTGCCAAAAAAACTTTTCAAGTAACTACCCAGTTTGGGGGAATTTTAATCGCCCACACTGTTAGCAATCTCGTTATTTTAACCTTGTTGTTTTTGCAAAGCGTGTATTGAAATTTATGATGAAGCAATTTTTTGATGTTACTCAGCAACTCACTAAGCTGACGAACAACCTTTGGGAAACCAATAAAAAAATCCAAAAGGCGATGATTCCGCCTAAAGTTGTCCACTGGAAGACTCCTTTACTGCTCAGCATCTTTTTAGCTTTGCTGACAGTGGCCGCCGTAACTGACTGGCGGACGAGAACTCTGCTTTTTGATATGAGCTGGTTATTATTTACACTTTCAATGGGTTTGCTGACGAGTCAGCAACCTTTTGTGATTAAAGGAGTAAGTCTGAGTCCGTGGGTGACAAGCATCTTAATTGGCTTGTGGTTACTGATAAGATTGCCGTCGGATAGGAAGGAAATAGCATGGATATCCGGCCCACTTATAGCAGTAGCAGTTCTTGCTACAATAGAGATTTGGAATAGCGAGTCAAAACGGGAAGGTATCAGGTCGTTGGTGCGCCCTCAGTTTTTGATGATTACTCTAGTTCACCTGCTGTTTTCCTGTTGGTTTGCTTTTCACTTTTTAATTCAAGGTTGGATACAACAGTATCCGAGCGTTTTATCTCAGGATTTAAGGCAAAGCGATTATGTGGTGACATTTCAACGGCCAACTATTAACCGCTCCCGAGGAGTTGTCATCCTCAATGCAATGGAGGGATACCTGCGAAATGAAGCCCGCACAAAACCGTGGGCGCAAGTAGAGCAAATGTTAATAGATATTGACAACGAGCGATTTTTTCTGCGGAATCAAGCCTTAATAACAACTGGGATAGTCCCAGAAGATGCGAGCTGGGATGTCAAAACTTCGATCGTCCAAGGAGAGTCCCGCTATCAGTTAGATATGCAGGCCACTTGGCTGGGGCTGGTTTTTAGACCGGAAATATATTCGTTTACCAAATCTTGCGAGGTGTTCCAGATAGCCAATAGGGCGACTGTAACCTGCGATGCCATTAAACGCTCTCAACCCGGACAGAAAAAAGATGGAACGGCGGGGGACAGTCAAGTGTGATTCTGTCTCTGTTAACTAATTGCGATCGGTATAGGGGGAGAGTGGGAGAGTCTGAGAGTCTGAGAGTGGGAGAGTCTGAGAGTCTGAGATGGAAAAAATCCTCCTTCTTCCTTCTTCCTTCTTCCTTCTTCTCTCTTCCTTCTTCCCTCTTCCCTCTTCCTTCTTCTCTCTTCCTTCTTCCCTCTTCCCTCTTCCCTCTTCCCTCTTCCCTCTTCCCTCTTCCTTCTTCCTTCTTCCTTACACTAAAGTATGGCGAAAGTTTTCAGCGGGTTAATAACTAGATGAATTTGAGAAGAATCTTGACAGTCGCGACCAATGTATTTTGGGAAGTAATTCGCGATCGCATCCTTTACTTAATTATTATTTTTGCTCTGTTGATGGGCGCCTCGGTACGGTTGATACCCGAATTGGCGGCGACAACCGAAAAGAAAATTATCTTAGATGTCGGTTTGGCTGCTATGAGCATTCTCGGTTTAATTGCCACAGTCTTTGTGGCTACCGGATTGGTCAACAAAGAAATTGAAAAGCGCACTGTTTACCTGTTAGTTGCTAAGCCGATAAGTCGGGCTGAGTTAATTGTGGGCAAGCACTTAGGGCTGTCGGCGGTGCTGGCCGTGCTTGTAGCAGCAATGACTGTTATCTATCTGGCTATTCTGAGTTTGAGCCGCATTCCTTTCCCTTTGGAAAGCATTTTAATCGCTTCGCTGTTTATCTGGTTTGAGCTGTGTCTGATGGCTGGTGTCGGGATTTTATTTGGGGTTTTTAGCAGTTCGCTGTTGGCAACTTTACTGACATTTGGCGTTTATTTAATGGGACATTCGACGCGGGATTTAGTAGCTTTGGGCAAGTTAACTAAAAATCCTGGCATTGAACAATTGATGATGGGACTTTATCTGGTTTTGCCGGATTTAGCCAGATTCAATTTGAGAAACGATGCTGTTTACGGACAAGTTCCTTTCTTGGCAGGTTTGATTACAGATGCTGGCTACGGTTTGCTGTATGTGGTGCTGCTGTTGTCAATTGCGATCGCCATATTTTCCCGTAGGGAATTTTAAAACGCGCATTCGGCACCTTCAGGGTAATTGTTTGTAGTGAGGACTTTATTCCTCACTACAAACCAATTTTATTATCTACTTAGCGCGCTAAGATATAGAGAAGGTTATCGATCGCCCATCTCGACTAAAACTCAAACTTTTATTGGTAAAATGAGGTGACTTATGACCACTGTAATTCACAAACCGATATCGCAGCTCAAGATTACTTGGCCTCTGCTACCCGATGATTTCATCTTACCAGACGACCCTGTAGACGATATAGACCATCCCTTGCTAGCTAACGGTTTGCGCCAGTCTGTAGTGGATTCCCCGGAACTAATGCAAGACGCACTAATAGTTTCTAATTTTGCTTTGTGCGCTGCTGTGGACGATCGCACTATTTGCAAAGCCCCAGACTGGATGTACGTGCAGCCGGTTCAAAAGAGGCCTCACAACTATCCCCGCCGCAGTTACACGCCTCATACCGAAGGAACTGTCCCTTTTGTAGTGATGGAATTTCTATCAGCTACTTACGGCGATGAATACTCTGTCGAACACACAGAAGAAATCGGCAAGTGGTTTTTTTACGAACAAGTAATCAAAGTTCCTCGCTATGTCATTTTTCGACCGCATACAGGCAGAATAGAAGTTTATGCGCTTGAATCTGAGCGTTATGAAAATCAAAATCCTGATGAAAACGGCCGTTATTTAATACCTGGATTAAATCTATTTTTGGGAGTGTGGCAGGGAACTCGCGAAGGTAGAACAGGATATTGGCTGCGCTGGTGGACGGCGGGCGGAGAACTGCTTTTGTGGCCGGAAGAAAGGGCAGAAAATGAACGCCAGCGGGCCGATCGCCAACAGCAAGACAAAGAGTTAGCCGAGACGCTGCTGGAACAGGAAAGACAGCGAAATCAAGAGCTTTTGGCTCGATTGGCAGCCCTCGGTATCGATCCCGAATAGCATTAGAAGTCCGATGGAAGTCGGAAGAAGGAAGAGGTTCGAGGAAAAAGGGGAACCCGATCGAGATCTGCTTTCTTCATCCTTCTTTCTTTAGTTGGCTTTCTTACTTATATGTTGGTAAAAAAAGGTGAAATTATGTTAATAGAAAAACTTGAAGAATTAAAAAATATTTTCGCACAAATGGAACGGGCTTTGATTGCCTACTCCGGCGGAATTGACAGCACTTTGGTGGCAAAAATCGCTTTTGATGTGTTGGGCGATCGCGCTTTGGCAGTGACGGCAGTTTCCCCGTCTTTACTGCCAGAAGATTTAGAAGATGCGCGGATTCAAGCAGCAGAAATTGGTATTGCCCACGAGGAAGTAGAAACTCAGGAAATGGCAAATCCCAATTATACCTCTAACCCAATTAACCGCTGCTATTTCTGCAAAAGCGAACTGCACGATACTTTGAAACCCCTAGCACTAGCAAAGGGTTATCCTTATGTGGTGGATGGGGTTAATGGTGACGATTTAAAGGATTATCGTCCCGGAATTCAGGCGGCAAAGGAACGCGGCGCGCGATCGCCCTTAGCAGAAGTAGGAATCACTAAATTTGAAGTGCGGCAATTGGCAAAAGAATTGGGTTTGCCTTGGTGGGACAAACCGGCTCAACCTTGTTTGAGTTCGCGCTTTCCTTACGGCGAAGAAATCACCGTTGGAAAGTTGCAAAGAGTGGGGCGCGCCGAACGGTATTTGCGGCAGTTGGGACTGAAAAATTTGCGAGTGCGATCGGATGGAGATACGGCACGCATTGAGTTACCTGCAGAGGAGATTAAGGAGTTTGTGCTAAATACCGATTTGCCTGCATTGGTGGCGGTGTTTCAGGAGTTTGGTTTTGTGTACGCGACTTTGGATTTGGAGGGGTTTCGCAGTGGCAAATTAAATCAGGTTTTGCAGCCGGAATTGTTGAGGGGGAAAGGTTGATTAATTTTCCACACTACAAAAAATTTCTCATGATTGATGTAGTTTGGGACATGGAGAAAGCGGAACAATGTCAATCGAACCTTTACCTTTGATGTAGCAACTTATACCTTTCAAGGCTCGAATTGTTAGGATTACAGGACTTACGCAAAAGTAACGTATTGCTGTCGCCCAGCGAACTCAGTGAAGCAATCTCGGCGTTGCTTAATCAGGGTATGAAAAAAATAACTTTAAAATCCAAAAGCTTTGTGGATACTGGTTTCTATGACGGGCATATTTAGCCTTTCATACCGTAAATCAGCAACGCCTTGGATGTTTGCCGTAGATTTGGGATGTGCCATGTAATAGCAAATCTGGTTTTAATACCCCCTTTATTTGTTAGTCCCCCTTTGCTCAAACTTCGTTTGACTCTATGCAGCGGTTTCAACCGCCGATTCATAAAGAGGGTGGCTAAATTTCAACGCCCGAGTCTTATCAGGGAGTAGTTGGCTGAATTTGCTGTGGCTGCATTTGCTGCTGCTGATTCTGGAGCTGAAGTTGCTGCTCCTGGATTTGAATTTGCCGATTCTCAAGATCTATTTGCCGCTGTCTGTCTTCAAGCTGCAGTCTTCTGTCTTCAAGTTGCAGTCTTCTGTCTTCTGCTTGCTCCAATCTATCTTGACGTTGTTGCTCTCTTTCTAGCAACCGGTCTTCACGTTGCTCTTGTCTGTCTTGACGTTGTTCGCGAAGCTGTCTGAGCTGATTTCGTCGCTCGAAATCCCCTCCCAAAAATAAGTTTTGAAAAGCGTTGATAGTTGCTTGAAACCCAGTAAAAACGCCGCTAACAGTGTTAATTCCAGTTGCTACTCCTGTTATTGGCTGCAAGAATCTGTTGATATTGTCTGCTACCCTAGCATAGCCCGATCGCGCTACCAGAATCACATCGTTGTTGCGGAGAGTTGGGTTATTATTAGGATTCAACCCTTGAGCAAAATCCACCTCGATCGTGCGGCGAGAAACAGTACCGTTGGGGTTCAATCGCAATAGTTCTACCTTGTCTTTTTTAGCCCGCAATTGATTGAAACTGCCTGCGGTCAGCAAAGCTTGGTGCAGGGATGTACTAGGCCGCACCTCCAAAGCCCCAGGCCTAATTACTTCTCCTACAATATTGATGCTAATCGCGTTCGGAGAAAAACTGCTATTTGCGACTTGAGAAACTTCAGCTAAGTCTACAGTAGCTGCTGTCGGGATAATTACGCTATCTCCTTCTTGCAGCAAAATATCTTGAGTTGCGTCGCCTTTTTGCAGCAAATCCCACAGATTTACCATGATAGTTTGTTCGTTGCCGCCTCTGACTCGGCGGCGGATTTGCACGCGGCGAATGTCAGCTTCTGTAGTGATACCACCAGCAATTTTCAGTGCTCTAGTTATTGTTGGTAAGCCCACAACTGCTCCTTGCTGCTGGTCGATAGATACAAAACTCAACTCTGTTTGTTGGTTGCTCGATCGCACATCCGAAGCAAATACAGTATAAGGCCCCGGCCGGTTTACTTCCCCGACAATTACCACGCCAATTGGTTTAGTAATATCAGCGGAAAAATTAGCACTGGCTCTTTGACGAACTTCTTGAGTATTAAGGGCCCTTGCTGTCGGTACAAAAATTGTATCTCCATCTCGAATCGTGACATCTTGACGCAAATTTCCCGTGTCTAAAAAATCCTGCAAATCAACAGTAGTAACTTGCTCCGGCCCGCCTCTGCGGGGACGGCGAATTTGGACATTTCGCATATCTCCTGCTGATGTCACCCCTTGTGCAAGTTGCAGCATTTCCATCAAAGTCGGGAATTTTACTCCTCCTCCATCTCTAGTGGGATTAATCTTGTAGGAACCCGGGCGAGTAACTTCACCGGCAAGACCTATATTTAGGGGGCGAGCGACTACCAGAGTCACGGTAACAACGGGAACGTTGATGAAGGGTTCGTATCGCTGGGTAATGACATTAGCAGCTTGTTGCAGCGTCAACCCTTGAATTGAGACGCTGCGAATGATTGGCAAATTGAGCGTCCCGTCAACTAACACTTGATATTCTCTGCTGAATTCAGGAACGCCGAATATCTCTAAAGCAATGCGATCGCCCGACCCTAAAGTATAAGCTGCTTCTTGTGTCAGCGAACCAGAATTGCCGCTCGCCGGCAAACTCGAACCCGCAGGTGGCGGCGGCGGTACTCTCGGCCTGTTTGGGTTAGGAGTGCCTGCAGGAGTTCTGACGGCAGGCAACTGAGCTATACTGGGCAGCGAACTCAATAGCACCAGGAGTGCTGACAAACTCAGACTTGTAGCGGTTTGAATGGTATGTTTCATCTTTCTTTCCTGGTTGCAGCCTGCCATTGAACAAGAGCAATTTAGCTAGTGGATTTTAGTTTATTTTCCCTGCTGTCCAGTGTAGCCTCGCTTCGCTGCAAAATCCACAGGTGGAATCATAAAAATTGTGCGATCGCACTTAACTATTTTGCACCTTGTTTGTAAAGAAACTGTAAAGCCCGCCAACTGTTCTCAGGATTAGGCTCTCGTTTGAGCAAAATTCTTCACACATAACTCGGGATACAAATCAACCCGCCACAGAAAGGAGATAGGAAAAAACCGCCCTGATTTGAGGTAAAATATTAAATAATTCTATCTGCGGGACAAAGACAAGTGTCACTAAAATTGGATAAAGTAATTCCCTGGGGACGCTGCTTGGATGAATACATAGGAATGTTTAGCTTGACATCAAGTGACCTCAAGCTAGCAATTCTTGATTGTGCGGGCGGCCCGGCGAGTTTCAATGCCGAAATGACTCGCCAAGGTAAAAAGGTAATTTCTTGCGATCCAGTTTATCAGTTTAGTGCGGTGGAAATTGGCGATCGCATCCAAGAAACATATCAAACTGTGATTGACGGTGTTAAAGCCAATTTAGACGGCTACCTGTGGAATAATTTTGAATCGCCCTACCAGCTAGGCGAAGTGCGAATGAAGGCGATGCAGGAATTTTTAGAAGATTTTCCATCTGGCTTGCAGCAAGGCCGCTACCTGAATGCTGAGTTGCCAGTTTTGCCTTTCGAGAACGGTCAATTCGATTTAGCTTTGTGCAGCCATTTCTTATTTGCTTATTCTCACCTACTTTCCGAAGAATTTCATCGGTCAGCAATTACAGAAATGTGTCGGGTTGCGAAAGAAGTCCGGGTATTCCCTCTATTGCAGAGTTTTAGCGGGGAGGAATCCGATCACTTAAACCCGATTCTCACAGAATTGAAAAAGAGAAGTTTTAGTGTAGAAATTCAAGAGGCTCCTTATGAGTTTCAAAAAGGTGGGAATAAGATGCTGCGAGTTAGGGGGCGAATGTAATTGGCGGCTGCGGAGGGCATGGCAATTTGCGATCGCTTATTTCAAAAAAATTAGATAAGCTAAGCATAAGGTCCTGCCTCATCTTGGGGTTCGCCAATCGCACGCTGGAGTGCATGGCGAATGTGGATAATCCTCACCGTTGGTATGGGTTGATCGTCAAAAATAGTGAATAGTATGCGATACGTGGTTTTACCACTTCCATACAGAAGCTGGCGAATCTCTGGGCTGAAAAACGCGTTTTCACGGGCTAAAACACAACGACGCGGCATTTCTTTCAGTGAGGAAATCGCTTTAATCAAACCCTGATACCATGCTTGAGCGCGTTCGGGAGTCGTGAATTGGGAAAAGTTCAGAAACGCTGCATCAGCTTCAGATTGAGCTGTACTGGAAAAGTCAATGCGATACATTATGCTTCCAAAGAAAGTCCGTATTTCTGGTTTTGTCTATCGACAAACTCTTCCAGAGTAGAAAACTGACCCCGATCGAAGTCATCAAGTCCGCGTTGAATCCCTTCTAATGCCTCGAAGAAATCGCTTTCATCAAAGCTAAGTCCGAACGCGATAACAGCTAGGGTAACGCTGGTTATATCTTGTCCTGTACTTTCGGCCCGTTGGCGCAGCAGTGCTTCGATTTGGGGGGGTAAGGTGAGTGTAAGAGTCATAAAAGTTATGATGAATGGTTAACTTTATTTTCTAACTTTATTTTGGCATAGGTAGCCAAAACGATCGCTTCCTAAACTATCGGCCCATTCCTGAACCAGATCGTGCTCTTCGGCCCGTCTTGTTTTTCTGGTAATCTTGCAAGGCTGCGAGACTCAAGGCGATCGTTTCTTCTTCGCTGAGGGGTTGAAACTCGTTTGCGGTGTCAATTTCTCCCCACTGATATCCCTCCGTTTCCTCGGCCATTTCTGCGATTAACCGTTCAAAGTCGCTGAGATCAATACCGTTGGACTGATTCAGCCATGAAAGCACGATCGCCTTAACCGAATCGCTGGGCATGGCTTGAATTTTGGCGTGGAGTTGCTTTATAGATTGAGCCATTGGACAATAGAGAGTGACTGATTTAATTTTAGCGCAGTGTCAAATAGTTGTGGACACGATAGCGCACAGTTGCGGTAAAATTGGTTAAAGACTTTAAGAACTGTCAAAATGCTAAGTAGCGCCGCATTGAGAAAAACAGGGTCTGGGTGGGAATTTGCAAATGAAGAAGCCTTAGAGGATTTTGTCGAAGTTCACTTGCAAAGTTTGCTCGGTTTAACAGTCATCAAGCGGCAATTCACTGTCAACGAGCAAAGATGCGATCTTATAGCGGTGGACGAGAAGAAACGGTTAGTTGTGCTGGAGTTGAAAAACGGCGAAGATAGATATGTCGTTCAGCAGTTAACCCGTTATTACGATGCTTTGTTGGAACACAAACCTTTTGCCGATCGCGTAGATTATTCTCAACCCGTTCGCTTAATAGCAATTGCGCCAAAATTTCACAGAGATAATTTTACAGACAGGAAGTATCACGGGCTATTTTTTCAATTTTTGCAATTTGCGATCGTTCCTGATGAGGAAAAATTATATTTACACTTTAAAGATGTAGATGCCGAACATATTGCACGAGTAGAGATTACATATCGAGAACAATACAGCAACGAAACTCTATCTGAACCGCCAAGGTTGCTTTTAAAATTTATGCAAGAATGTAATGAAACTGAACGCGAAGGAGTTTTGAGCGTTCGCAGACAGATTCTAGGCTGTGATAGACGGGTCAAGGAACTTACTGACTCTAGTAGTATTAAGTATGGTTTCGGCAAAAATAAATTGATTGCTGAATTTAGATTTGATGCCAGACGAAATAGCCCTGCAATGTTTTTATGGCTGCCACTTCCCAGAGGATACAACAATAATAAAATCCTAGCTAGAATGAGAATTTGGACGAATTGGGAAATAGTCACAGATACAGGTTATATTCGGAAGGGAATTGGCATAATGGTTAATGAGGATGAGTACAAAGTAGGTATGGTTTCTCCTTCAGCTAAGTTAATGCCTGATACCTCCTATAGGGCATTAGGTGCCAGGGATAAATTTTTGAATGATCCAGCATACAGAAAGAATTATGTTATGAATAATTTGGCATTTTATGTGAGCAAGTATGGACGAAACTACCGTCACGGTTCGCCGTTAGCGATGTCCATAACATACTATTTTAAGATAATTGGAAAAAGTGACGAATCCACTTCTTTAGAAAGAATAGTTAATTTAGCTTTAGAATCAAGATTGGTAAAACTCTAACTTGGAAGAATTAACAAACCCGATCGCACCCCATCACCCATTACCAAATCCACCATCCATCTGCGTCTATCTGCGTGCATCTGCGGTTAAAAAAAATCTCATCAATAGCTTCGCAACAAATCAAATTACCCAACTTTGATATAATATTACACCTAGAAGCAAAACTCAAACCAACTCATGCCACAAACAGTCTGGATCGCACGACACGGAAACCGCATCGACTTCGTTAACCCCGACTGGTTTCTCACCGCAGAACACCGCTACGACCCCCACCTTTCCGAAGACGGTCACATTCAAGCTAAACAACTCGCAAATCGCCTCAAAGGTGAAGGAATTTCTCATATTTTTGCTTCCCCTTTTCTGCGAACTGTCCAAACAGCAAATCACGCGGCAGAAGCTCTCGATTTGTCAATTAAACTAGAGTGGGGACTGTGCGAATGGCTAAATCCTGAATGGATGACAGAAATGCCGGAAACTGAGTCCGTAGAAGCTTTGTGCCGGCGTTTTCCCAGGATTGATGCTTCCTACAAAGGCGGTATTGCTAATTATCCCGAAACAGGGGAAGCTTGTCTCAAAAGGGCGGGGGAAACTGCTAAACGCCTCGCGGCAGAGTTTCCCGAAGATATGTTATTGGTAGGTCACGGTGCGTCGGTTTTAGGAACTGCGATCGGGCTGGCGGGCTGTGCTGAAACGGAAATTAACGCTTCTTTGTGCTGTTTGGTGAAAGTGGTGCGGGGTGAGGGAGAATGGTCGATCGCACTTAATGGCGATACTTCTCACCTGACTGACTCTGAAACCGCGATCCGGTTTAATTAAAGTTGAGATTCGTGCGAAAAATCGCATTTTATGCTATGTGTGTAAGGTGCGCTGCCCGGTGCACCCTACGTTAATCTGATTTGTCCGAATCTGGGTGTTATTGTTTAATGTCGATCGCACATTTTAAATCGAAAATCTCAAATCGGTATGGCTGGACACAGTAAGTGGGCGAATATTAAACGCCAAAAAGCTAGAGTTGATGCCGTTAAAGGCAAGGTTTTTGCTAGAATATCTCGCGAAATTATTGTCGCGGCCCGCAGCGGAGTTCCCGATCCCGCTGGCAATTTTCAACTGCGGACGGCTATTGAAAAAGCCAAGGCGGCGGATATTCCTAATGAAAACATAGAAAGGGCGATCGCCAAAGGTGCCGGCTTGGCGGGAGGAAGTTCGGAATTAGAAGCTATTCGCTACGAAGGTTACGGCGTTGGCGGGGTTGCTATTCTGATTGAAGCGCTGACAGACAATCGCAACCGCACGGCGGCTGACTTGCGAGAAGCTTTTAGTAAAAATGGCGGCAACCTGGGCGAAACTGGTTGTGTGGGCTGGATGTTCGACCACAAAGGAGTTTGTACGGTAGGCGGCCCGATTGATGAGGAACAATTGTTTGAAGCGTCGCTAGAGGCGGCTGCGGAATCTTATGATTTGATATTAATTGATGAGGATACTGAAGGTGCAGAGGTATTTACAAGTGTGGCTCATTTGGAACAACTGGCTGATGTTTTGAAACAAAAAAGTTTTGCAGTTTTGCAGTCGGAAAATCGCTGGATTCCGAGCAATACAGTGGAAATAGACACTCCTGAAAAAGCTCGATCGCTCCTGAAGTTAATGGATGCACTGGAAGATTTGGACGACGTGCAAAGTGTGACGGCGAATTTTGAAATGACAGATGAATTGATGTCTTTGAGTATGGTGTAACGATCTAAATCACCAGATTTTTGCCATCCGCAAGACAAATCCCGGTAACTCTGGATCTGCGCTGACTGTTTCAGGATTATCTAAGATTTCAGGTTCGGGATTGGGACGGTAGATGTAGACTTTTCTGTTTTTGCGATCGAGCAAAAAGCCGAGCGATACACCGTTCTCAATATATTCTTGCATCTTGTTTTGCAATCCCTTGAGAGTGTCACTAGCAGACCGCAATTCAATCACAAAGTCTGGACAAATCGGTGCGAATGAGGCTTTTTGTTCTTCAGTTAAGGCATTCCAGCGCTCTAGTTTAATCCATGAGGCATCGGGGGAGCGGGTTGCTCCATTCGGCAAGGTAAAGCCTGCACTGGAGTCAAACGTTTCACCTGTGCCATCTTGTTCTGCCCAGTTCGCAAGTTGCTGAGCAATTTTAATGTTGCGATTCCCTGTATCTGAAAAGGCTGGTGACATGATAATGACTTCCCCACTGGCAGTACGCTCAATTCTTAAATCGCGATTAACTATACAGAATTCATAGAACTGTTCCACAGTCATCGATTGGATCGCAGGGAAATTGACCGTCAGTGGGACGCTTTCGGTTTGAATTAGCAGCGTCGTCATGGTTTTTCCTCAGTTGGTGCAGGGGTGATAGAATACCTTGAGCTTATCATATCTTAGCTTTGCGATCGAAAGTCTTAGTCGATCGCGGATTCGGAGACTCGTATCCGTTTTGGGGCTGACTTAATAATCTTTTTTCCCAGTCAGCAAATAAGTAACCATGTATCCCTTGCCCTTAACTTGAATAGCGCCGCGCTTCTGAAAAGTATATTTATCTTTTAATATCTCGTAGGTTTCGGCGGTGACTTGAATGCAGCCGGTAATCCCGTGGGATTCCATGCGCGAAGCAATATTTACTGTGTCGCCCCAGAGATCGTAAATAAACTTTTTTAAGCCGATCACGCCGGCAACGACAGGCCCACTGCTAATCCCGATCCGAATGCTGAAAGGTTCCGAATGTTCTAAACTCAGCAGCCTAATTTCGTGCAGCATATCGATCGCCATGTTCGCCACCGCCTCGGCGTGATCGTCTCTGGGCGTAGGCAAACCACCGACAACCATGTAAGCGTCACCAATAGTCTTAATTTTCTCTAAACCGTGGCGATCTGCCAAGTGGTCAAAAGCCGAAAAAATATCGTTGAGCACTTCCACCACCGCCGTCGCTGAAATTCTCGACGAAAGCTCTGTAAACCCCACAATGTCGGCAAACATCACAGTTACTTCCGCAAAACTTTCGGCGATATTGTGTTCATTATCCTTCAAACGCAGGGCGATCGCTGCGGGCAAAACGTTCAGCAGCAGTTGCTCGGATTTAGCTTGTTCGAGTTCCAACTGTAGGTAAGCAGCCTGCAACTGTTCGGCTTGGCGAATTCTTTCTCCGGCTAGCTTTTCGATTTGGGCGGTGCGGCTCAAAGCTGTCAGCATATATGTCACCGGAATCAGAGTCCACAGCATCCCCATCGTCAGAGTTCCCCAAGAGCGCCAGTGCTTGCGAAGCCTGCGGATTTCCGGCGTTGCCGACACGTACATAGACCACTGGCGGCCGCTAATTTTCAGCCGCCTTCTGCAAGCTGTATAGTTCGGGCCTGGATTGTCAAGAATCGGGCAGTTTTGCATCAGGGCTCGGTCAGCAGTGGCTGATGCTGGAAGCACTTGTTGGCTCGCGGATTGGAACTGCACCGCAAATTGCTGAATTTGGCCCTCAGCAGGGAGATTTTTGAGAACCGGGTTGGCCCTTTGCGGTAACAGCGAGGCTGCTTGTTGCTTGTCTGGAGCTTCGCTAACGAGATAAATATTGAGGTAGTCGGTATTGCGTCCTTTTAAAGAGGTTTGGAAAATATCTTTGCCTCGAAATACGCCCAGAACAAATCCTTGTAGCCGTTGGCGACGGGATTCCAGGGTAGTCGGTTTACTGCTGTTTTCGTAAATCGGAACTAGGGCCAAAAGACCTAGTTCCGGGGAATTGCCCTGAGTTAAGCCGATGTAGTTGGTGACAATCATTTCTCCTGTATCGCGCCCTCGATCGAGCGCGGCGCGGATTTCTGGGTGGGAGGCGAGGTCAAAGCCTAATACTGTCTCGTTTCCGGCTGGTGGTTCGACGTAGAAAGCCGGGAAGTATTCGGAACGCTGGAGGGCCTTGCGGAGTTCTCCTCGCGGGTCGCGCTCTGTAATCTCGAAGCTGGGCTCTGTTTCGGTTCTAGCTTTGGTTTCGTAGTTGCGCCGCTCGGAATTGGGGACGCGGGGGGCCCAAGCCAGGAGTTGCAGGCTGGGGTGGACGGCTAGGGGACGGGCGACAAACCGGGCAAAAGAGGAACGCTCGACGGCGCTGAAGGCTTTCATGTAGTCGCTGAGGGCGAGAACAGTATCTAAGTCGGAGTTGAGCTGGCGTTCGATGCCGATCGAAATATCGTCAATGCGGCGGTGCATTTCGTAGTCGCGGCGCTTGTCTTCCCAGTCCCAAACCAAGGCAAATGCCAGGGCCGACAGTCCGACACCCAAACCCAGCGTCAACCCGGCTGGAATGTAGCGAGACCAGGATAAAGGTAGTTTTTTCAGCATAATTGCCTAGCGAATAAGGGCAGCAGATTAGCACACCGCTGAGTGCGATTTGTTCCGGTCTCTGAGTGCGGTTAATTCAAAACCCTGATAACTCAAGCACCGAGGGCAATTGGGAATTAAAAGTTAAATATTTAAACTTTTTGATTAATGGACGATCGCTCAGCAGGGGATTTCAATCCAGAATTCCGCTCCCTGTCCGGGCGCACAGATGCACCGCAGGCTTCCCTTATGTTTTTCTACCACAATTTGATGGCTGATGGATAATCCCAAGCCGGTTCCAGCCCCTACGGGCTTGGTGGTGAAGAAGGGGTCAAAGAGCCGCTTGCGAACCTCTTCGCTCATTCCCGGGCCACTGTCGGCGATGCAAATTACAATGCGATCGCAATCACTGAGCTGGTTTTTACTGTGGCTTTCCCACCCGGCTTTTTTCATGAGGGTGCGAATCACGATCGTCCGACGTTCCCGTTGGTTTTCTAGAGCGTCGATCGCATTGCTGATAATATTTAGGAATACCTGGTTTAACTGACCCGCACAACAGTAAACTTTGGATATTTTTCCGTATTCTTTAATAATTTCAATCCCGTTTTTTATACTTCCCTGATGCAATCTGTGCTGCAATATTAACAGTGTACTGTCAATTCCTTCATGAACATCTACCAACTTCATTTCAGATTCATCCAGTCGCGAAAAGTTCCGCAGCGACAACACAATCTTACTGATTCTTTCTACTCCTACTCTCATGGAATTTAGCATTTTTGGCAAGTCTTCCTTCAGAAAATCCAACTCTAACTCCTTGACTTTTTCAGCAATCTGAGGCACTGGAGACGGGTAGCATTCCTGGTAGAGACTTAACAGTTCAATTAAATCGTGAAAATAGGTGTAAGTGTGAGAAATATTGCCGTTAATAAAAGTGGCAGGATTGTTTATTTCGTGGGCAATCCCAGCCACCATCTGACCGAGACTCGACATCTTTTCGGATTGAACTAATTGGATTTGAGCGTTTTGTAGCTGTTCGTAGGCTTCTTGCAATTGGGCGGCTTGTTTTCTTAATTGAGATTCGGAAGCTTGGAGTGCGGCGGCGGAAATTTTGCGGTTGGTTATATTTTCAATCATCCCTAAATTGTAAATGGGTTTTCCTTCGCCGTCTCGAATCAAAGTAGCTGTCACGTTTACCCAAACAATTTTACCGATAGCGGTAATCTGGCGGAGTTCGATTTGATAGCTATTAATTTCTCCCCGATCGAGAGAAAGAGCAACTTGGAGATTTTTGGGATAATCTTCGGGATGCCCCAGTTCAATAAATGTTTTGGCGAGCAATTCGGCTGCGGTATATCCCAGCATATCGCAGTAAGTTTTATTGACTCGCACTAACTTGTTATCATCTAAATTAGCTAAGTAGATAGCGATGGGTGCATCTTCAAAAATTGTGCGAAATAGTTCCTCGCTGGCCCGGACTTTAGCTGCTAGGGAAAGCCTATCGGTGATGTCTTCAAACGTAGACAAAATGCCGACAACATTGCCGGAATTGTCGTGTAAAGGTATTTTATTTGTATCCAGACAGCACTGCGTGCCGTCGGCTTGCATTTTGGATTCTATGATGTGATATTCCGGGGTGTTGGTTGCCATGATGCGGCGGTCGCAGGCTCGAAAAAATTCTGTTTCTTCGGGCTTCCAGGGCATATCGAAGTCGGTGAGACCGGCGATTTCACTGGGGTGATTGAAACCTGCAACTTTGGCAAAGTTTTTGTTGCCTCCCAAGTAAACTAAATCTCGATCTTTCCAGGCGATTAACTGAGGGATGTTATTGATTACCAACCACAGCATATTTTGGGATGTTTCCAAGGCTTCCGTGCGTTCTAGGACGCGCTTTTCAAGTTCTTGATTGGCTTGTTGCAGGGCGATTTTTGACTGGCCCAGGGCGATTTCTGCTAGCTTGCGATCGCTGATGTCGATTGTCACTCCCTCCCACAGTATATCGCCCCCCGGCTGCATTTCGGGGCGGGCAATGCCGCGAATCCATTTCAGTTTTCCCGATCGGGTTACGATCCGCCCTTCATATATCCAAGGTTTTAAAGTTTGGCCGGAAATTGCGATTGATTCTAGCATGGGTTTTAGGTCTTCTGGATGCACCGTTGCCCAAATTAAAGCGGAGTTTTGTTGAAGTTTTTCTGGCTCTAATTCGTAGAGTTCCCAACAGCCTGAACTCACATAAATCAATTCATCGGAACCGTCGGGATGCAGCAAGTATTGATAAATCATTCCCGGCAGGTTGGCGGCCATTTTTTGGAATCTAGCTTCGCTTTGGATCAGTGCTGATTCTGCAAGTTTGCGATCGCTAATGTCAATCAACAAGCCGTCCCAAATAATGTTATCTTTTTCGCCCGGTTCTGGTCGGGAAGCCCCGCTAATCCACTTAATCCGATCGCCCGGAAAAACAAATCTGCCTTCCCACCGCAAAGGTTCTAAAGTTTTAGCTGAGATAGCAACTGATTCATGGAAGCTGGGCGCATCGTCTGGATGAATCATTTCGATCGCGGGCATAGCTGAATTTTGGAGTACAAGAGGTTCTAATTCCCAGAGTTCGCGGCAGCCGGAACTGACGTAGGGGAATGACATAGTGCCGTCTGCTGCTAACTGAAATTGATAAATCATTCCCGGAACGTTGGCTGCTAGTTTTTGAAACCTCGCTTCGCTTTGCCGTAGTGCGGTTTCTACTTCTACGCGATCGGTAATATCGTAAAATGCCGATAAAATTGCTGCTTCGCCGTTAAAATTAATCGCTCGCATCGACATTTTTACCCAAAACAAACTGCCATTTGCTTTCTTGAGACAGATTTGTTCGCTGTCGCTAAAGCCGTTTTGTTTTACTAATTCTATCAATTGACGGCGGTCATTGATATTGGCATAAAGTTCATTTTTTTTGCGTCCTATAAGTTGTTCGTAACTCACACCTAAACTTTCTCCGAGGGCTGGATTTGCATACAAAATTACGCTATCTTGTAGGCGCGTAATTGACAGGGGAACGGGAGTCACAGTGGCGATCGCCCGCAATCTTTCTTCGCTTTCTTCCCTGGCTGTTTCGGCTGCTACTCTTTTGCTAATATCGTTCTGAACTCCGATAAAATGAGTTAATTTTCCCTCATTGTCTAGGATGGGGGAAACCATTAATTCGTTCCAAAAAGGAGTTTTGTCTTTGCGATAATTTTTGAGAACTACCTGAATTTCCGTTCCCGATCGTAAACTGCTGCGGAGTTTATCTAATTCGCTCCGATCGGTATCGGGGCCCTGCAAAAACCGGCAGTTGCGTCCAATAACTTCTTGGGTACTGTAACCGGTCAGTTTCTCAAAAGCAGGATTGCAGTAGATTATAGGTGTGTCAGGCTTGCGAGCATCCGCGATGAGGATGCTGTTGCTCGACGCTGCGATCGCCCGTTCTAGGAGAGTCAGGTTGAAAGAGTCTGTTGTCATCGGTGGCAATATTCACGCTCCTGCGGAGCGGACAGAAGAATAAAAAACTATACACACCTTAAGCTATTCTTATTCTATAATCTTATTTTTAATTTAGCTTTGTTAACAAAGTCAGCAGCCCAAAAAAGTCGGCGAGGGAGACGACTAATACCATTTTAGATGTTAGATTTTGGATTGGCAATGACTGATTCCATCATGGTTTAGATGATGGGTCTACAGTTGCCTTCTTTTGGGAAATTAGTATCACCGAAGGCATTAGGCACTTATCCAGAAAACAGAAGGTAAAAATACCGAATTCCCAAAGAAAATAGAAGGTGAAAATACTGATATGTTAAACTTTTTTTCTTCTCCTCCTTCCATCCGGTTCGTCAACCCTTTTAAATAGACAAGCTGATGCAAGAACCCTGAGCAGTTTTGCTTACTTCAATCCTGGCTTGAAAAGCTTCTTTCAGGTGGGGCATATGGGTAACGGTGAGAATGCAGGCGAAGTCGGAGGCTATCGCATTAATTGCAGCAATCAGCCGATCGCACCCTTCAGCATCCTGAGTGCCGAATCCCTCATCAATAATCAACATTTGCAAAGCCGTGCCCGCCCGCTGAGACAGCAGTCTCGCCAGCGCCAGCCGAATCGCAAAATTAATCCGAAAAGCTTCACCGCCCGAATAAGTTTCGTAGGCGCGAGTACCGCGAGCATCAGCAATTAAAATGTCTAAAGTGTCAATCAATTTAGTTGCTTTTTTAGAAGCAGCAGCCCGCTGAGTAATAAATTGAACGTGCAATTGATTCGCGCTCAATCTCGACAATATCTGATTTGTTTCAGCTTCGAGTTGAGGCAAAACATTTTCAATCATTAAAGCTTGAATGCCGTTTTTACCAAAGGCTTGACCCAACTCTTGATAAACTCGCTGCTGGCGTTTAGCAACTTGCATTTGCTCTTTTTGAGCTACTAGCTGAACTTGCAGATTTTCCAGATTTTGCTGCTGCTGCTGGAGGCGTCCGAGACTTCCCAAATGTTGGTCTAGCTGCTGGCGGCGGCGACTGATTTGCTGTTCGATCGCACTTATGCGGGCTGTGGGATCGGGATGTTCTTGCAACTGCTGGTTCATCGCGGAAGTTTGAGCGCTGACAGCTTGCAAATCTCGATCGCGCACTGCGATGGAATTTGCTATTTCATTAACCCGCTGCTGCACTTGCGGGTACTGCACAGTTGCCGATCGCAATTTTTCGGCGCGGGCGATCCACAACTGCGATCGGCGCATTTCGCTCCGCACGTGTTCGTGCTGTTCCAAATTATAGCCAATTTCCGCAATGTATCTATCTAAAGATAGAATTTCCTGCTGTATTTCCGAGCTATTTTTTTGCTGTTCTAACTGTTGCTGTACGGTGGCTAATTGAGTTTGCAAATCCGGGCGGCGGGCATTAATTTTATTCAGTTTCTGCTGAGCGTCTTTGATTTGAGCTTGCTTAATTTCCGCCCACCGCAAGCGCTTTTCATCGCTGCGGGCGAGGGAGTGGCTGCGATCGCTATAATTGAGCTGTTGCAGTTGCTGTTCGATTTGCTGGAGTTCGCCCAAATCCTCGGCTGCATACTCGCCAGTCCGTAGCAACCGCTCTATTTCTGCAGCGTCTTGACGCATACTTTGCAGTCGGTTTTCATCTTGGCTCAGACTATCTAATTGTGCTTGTAAATGACTGCGACGTTCCCGCAATTCTTGATAGGGCGCTAATTCCTCTTCTAGTTCGCGGTATTCATGTCTGAGAACTTGAATTTCGCGCTCAGAGACGGCCAACTGTTCGCGGACAACCCACAGTTGGTTCCAGATTTCCTGCTGTTGGGAGTGGTGTTTTGTGACTACCAAATTCCAGTAGTGTTCGTCTAAAGGTCGATCGCACAAAGGACAATTGCCAAAATTTGCATCCCGCACCATTAAATGCGAATTCGATGGCTCGTTTTCCGCAAAATTCGAGGATTTACCTTCGCCTGCGGTTTTTTCTCCTTCATGTTTCCGCAGCAGTTGCAGTTTTTGGTCGATTTCAGCGAGTCTGGTTTGATAGTCGCGGCTTTTGGCTTGCAGGTTTCCTAGAAAGTCGTGCCTTTCTTGACCTTTTTCGCGGACTCGCTGCTGATAAACTCGCTTGTTTTCCAACTGCAAAATTTGATTGGCGATGGCCGAGATTTCCTGCTGTAATTGCGGCTGTCGCTGCTGCTGCTGAACTTGCACCTGTCGGTTGATTTCCTCTAAGCGGGCGGTTAAACCGGCGCGGGCGCGATCGAGCTTTTGTTGCTTTTGCTGCTGCTGTTGTAGCAGCGGCGAAACTTGCAGTTGCAGTTGCTCTAGTTCGTTGAGGCGCGATCGAACTGCTTGCAACTGTGCGAGTCCTTTGTCAACATCCGGCTGCTGTTTGAGAATTTCCAGAACATCTTTTTCATCTTGTTCTAAAACCTCTAATTGAGCTTGCAACTGCTGAATTTTGCTTTGCAAAAAGCTCAGTTCTTGCCGCTGCTGTTCTTGCAATTGCTGGCGCTGATTTTGGGCTTGTTGGTTAGCTTTGAATTTGCCAGCCAGACTTTCTTCTGTGGCTTGCAAGCTGTGGAAATACGCGATGCCTGCTGTTATTTCCTTTTCTTGTTCTAGGAGGGCTTGCAGCTCATTTTGCTGCTGTTTGGCTGCGCTGAGTTCTTGCTGCAAGCGGCGGCATTCTTGAGTGATATTGTAGTGCTGTTGCTGGTGGCCGGCGAGGAGTTTTTGCCAAGTTTGGCGGTTGTGGTGCTGGAGTTGCAGTTGCTGTAACTCGGTTGTGTCGGCTTGCTGCTGCTGCTGAAGCAAATCGGTTGCTTGCTGCAATTGAGTTTGTTCTGAGGCGAGAGCCTCTTTTTGTTGGAGTTGCTCTTGTACGGTTAGCAAACTCTGTTTGAGCACTTCGACTTGAGCTTTAAACTGTTTGGAGGTATCCTTGGCTTGGTCGGATAAAGTATCGTAGGAGTCGAGTTTGAGCAGGTTGGCTAAAACTTGTTTGCGTTCGATCGGCTTTTTGAGCATAAATTCATCAGCTCGCCCCTGCCGCAAATACGCCGAGTTGATGAAAGTATCGTAATCTAGTTTGATGTGTTCGAGGATTTTTTGCTGAGTTGTTCTCAGCCCCTTGTCTGTGAGCGTGCGAAAATTAAGTTTTTCCTCACTCTCGGCAGAATTCAAGCTGACTTGAAATTCCAAACTTCCCGATTGTCCGCGTCGGCGGTTGCGAATCACCCGGTAGATTTGGCCGCCGGTGGAGAAAGTGAAATCAACGCGCACATCAATTTCGCCGATATGGATGATATCGTCTTCCGTATCGCTGCGGCAACAGCCCCAAAGTGCCCAGGATATGGCTTCTAAGAGGGAGGAT
The DNA here is from genome assembly GCF_036702415.1 of Microcoleus sp. D3_18a_C4. NCBI lineage: Bacteria > Bacillati > Cyanobacteriota > Cyanophyceae > Oscillatoriales > Microcoleaceae > Microcoleus > Microcoleus sp. D3_18a_C4. The sequence continues at coordinate 101,249 of NZ_JAUBTI010000009.1, forward strand.
TTGCCAGCACCGTTAGGCCCGCAAATGCAAGCGGTGTGCAGGCCGCGAAAGTCTAAAGCAGCTTCGCGATAGCTGAGAAAATTTTTGAGTGTAAGTTGTATAGGAATCATTTAGGCCGCCGCGCCGTACAATCTATCTATAAATAACATTATTTGTACGCTGTTGCCTAGTTATTCAATCTAGATCCAGAACTATTGTCAGTGCTTCGGAAATGTCTTCCATAATTTTCTCGGACAGGGTTCCGAGTTGTCGGACAAATCTTTGTTGGGAGACGGAACGGACTTGAAAAGTATCGGCGGCGGAGAGTTTCGCCAAGCCATTTTCTGATGTCGGTTCGAGCTGCACCATCCAATCAAGCGGGGAAAAAAGATCGTTCCATGCTGTAATTGGAACAATTACTTTGAGCCGCAAATTTCCCACTTCATCATCGCTGACAACCACAACAGGTCTAGTTTTGCCAATTTCATCTCCCACCGTTGGATCTAGTCTGACAAGCCAAATTTCGCCCTTACGCATTAGTTTCTACCCCTGCGCTCAGATATTCTTCCTCTGAATCGAAATACGGTTCGCTGTCGGGCGACCACAAATCGTGCAGCGGCCCTCCTGGTTCATACAAAGGAACTGCTGCTTCTGCTGCGGCTCTGAGTCTCCGCTTTCTCTCAACTTTGCGCTGGGCTTTTTCTTCTATTTCTTCGCGCATCATCCGCGAAGCTGTTTCGATGATTTCTAGGCGTTCTTCTGCTGTCAGATTTTTGAGTGCTGCTAAGATTTCTGTTTTGGTCACGGTTTTTTCGGGTGGTTGGTGAGAAAGTGCGATCGATCTCATATGTTGCACCATTTTCAAGAACAGGCTTTTCGGCCTGTTCCACAAAGAGTGAATTTGATTGTGGGATGGGCATCCTGCCCGTCCATAAAAAGCTTATTGAAAATGGTGCAAGATATAAGATCGATCGCACCATCATTATATCTTTCACAAAAATCAATATCGCCGCTCTGTGCTGATGACGCACCCTACATTACCGGTCTGTGCTTATGGCGCACCCTACATATCGCATAGGCAGATTTTCCATCATCAAAAAGGGTTGACTGTATTCCTACAGCCAACCCCGCGCTTATTTATTTGTCCTGCGTTTGCTCAAACAGCAACACTACCGGGCAATATTCGGGAACGTATAGCCGACACCGACCAACAATCCCACTTCAGCTCCGTCTACAAAACCAATATTCAGTCCGGCTGTGGCTGTAAAATTTCTCGTCAGCGGCACATCTACACCCCCCGAAATCAGGAAGCCCAAAGTACCGTCATCCCCGGTAGAAATTATCACGCCAGCACCTGCATAAGGAGCAGCAGTAATCACAAAATCCTCGGTGACTTCGACGGTATTTTGAGATACAAAATCGAAGGTAACGGGAACTAGAAAAGCTAAGTCGTCCTGGAACAAAACAGTCGGTCTCACCGACAAATTGTTTGTCAAACCGATTTTGCTAATGATGGCAAATGAACCGTCGCCTAAGGCTGAATCTCCGCCAAAACCTAGATTGCCGCCAATCCCGATGTAGCTGGGCCCAGAACGGGTAGCTCGGCCTGGTCGGATTTGAGTTCCTTGAGCTACTTTTTCAGTTTGTTCCGAGACAGTTGCCGGTTTTTCAGCAACTTTCGGTTGGTTTGTCAAAGCTGAGGCGGAAGTGCTGACAGGATTGCTCAACAATTCTTGTGCTGTTTGGACTTCTTTTTCTTCCTTCGTTGCTGTTACTTCCAGATTATTGGTCTGGGCAACAATTGAGGTAGGTCGATCGCTCTTTTTGGCAGCCTCGACTTTTGGCTGCACTTTGACACCATTATCAGCAATTTTAGCGGTTTCTTCCGACTTTTGGGTCTCAGCAGCAATGGATGTATTTTGCGCTGTTTCTGTCTCAGCAATTTCAGATGTTGCTGCTTCCGATTTTTCGGGTGCAGCCATAGATACTTGCGAGTTGCCGGCCGGTTCAGAGGCTGCTGGCTCTGCCGCTTCTGTTAGTTCGCTCCAAGTGATTGAATCAATTTTTTTATTACTAGCCGTTGTTTCGGCGTCGGGTTTAACTGCTGAAGTTGCCGTCGGCTCAGAAATTTGGTCAATATTTTGAGCTGCGATTGTTGCAGTTGTAGCGACATCGGGCAAGTTGCCAGTTTCAGCTTTCGCTGACATGGTACTGCAACAAACAGCTAAAGCTGCAAGATTTATTAACGCAAAAGTAGACTTGGAAAATAGACTATTCATAGAAACTCCTCAATGAAGGGGGTGTTAAAAGTGTAAGTGTTTGAGGGCGAACATCGAGAGCTTTGCTCAAAAAAGACACAAATATGAGTTGTGTTGTTCCTAGATTCCCATTTTACTGTTGAATAGTCAACTCTCAAGCTGATTAGATTCAAGAACGGACGGCGGGTTTAGAGGCTAATTTTAATTTACCGATCGAGCGCCAAAAAATCAATCCTAGGGATGATTTCATCCTTAATCCTGTTTAATTGATGGGTCGATCGCGCGTCTCGCTTGCATTCTACAATACTGTACTTGGGGGCGCTGCACTCGCAGCCACGCCGGAAAAACCCGGTTTTTGAGGGCGCACCAGCTCGAAACCAAGAGACAGCAAGCTTTCAAAACAGTTTTGGCAACCCCGCCGTCCCAAGCAAGTGCAGTTAATACAACGCGATCGGCTGCTGCAGGGTTTATGACAATTAATGTAGAATAATACCACCGATCCGAGAAATATTTGTGGCTCGATCGTGTCAAAATTACTGAATATTGTCAGGAACCTCAGCCCTGACGGCATGAGGCTTGAAAGAGAAATCTAACAAGCCATCCTGACGGGCTTAAGTCTTTACTGACTACGTTTTTTGGGTCACGATACCGGAGAATGCGAAGCTAGTTTTCCGCTCTATCGCTTGCAACTAAACAGTCTTAAGGTCACGCTCGACGGTGTTGCTAGCTGGCGCAAGCTCACTAAACATTAGCGAAGCTAACTTTACCCCAGAAATGGGAGTTTGAGGCAACCATACCTCATGGGAGGGGCAACCATACCCCTCCACCCCGCGAGGGGATTCAAATTAAATGTAAAGCCGTGCTAAAAGCACGGGGTTTCTACCCATTTTTAGGATGAAAATTGTGTAAAATTTAGTCTTCTATTCGTAAAGTTTAGCCTTCGCTTTCGCTCAGGGTCTGACCATCTCACAACAGCACGCAACTAAACAAGTAAAAAAATACAAATTATCTCATCTCAACCTGACTTTATGAGCAAAGTTCTAGTGATATTAGGCGAATTGAGCGATCGCGACATCGATTGGATGCTCGCCAACGGCACCCGCACCCAAGTCCTCCCCGGCACAACCCTAATCACCGAAGGTAAGCCCTTAGACGCCCTGTACATAGTTCTGGAGGGAACTTTGAGCGTTTCTGTATCATCTTTGGGCGACAAAGAAATTGGAAAAATTATTTCCGGGGAAGTGTTAGGCGAAATGTCTTTTGTAGACGGGAGACTTCCTTCTGCTAGCGTCACGGCAATTGAAGAGTGCCTCATCCTGTCAATTCCCCGCCGGCTGCTAACGGAAAAACTCGAGAAAGACGTGCTTTTTTCCCTGCGGTTTTATCGGGCGATTACCAAATTTTTGTCGTCGAGACTGCGAGGTACAGTCAAACGCTTCGGCGATGATAGTGAGGGTTTAATATATGAAGATCCCGACGGCGAGGACGGCAGCCCGCAAAATGTCGAAAATCCAGATTTGGCGGCATCGAGATTTCAATGGCTGTTGGAGCGTTTGAAGGGGAGTTGAAGTTGGGAGCATCTCAATGAAAGCAGGCAAGCTAGAAGTTGGAGGCAGGAGGCAGGAGGCAGGAGGCAGGAGGCAGGAGGCAGGAGGCAGGAGGAAACAGGCAGAAGGAAGGGGGCAGAAGAACTGTTTTTACAACTATGAGATGCTCGCTTGAAGTTCGGCAACAAGCAGTGTACAGGACTTAATGGATTTAACACCAATTCCCAGTTACCAATTTCTAGTTACCATTTCCCAATTACAATTAGAAAACATATTTTTCAGCGACGCGCCAATAGCGAGAAAAACGCTTCAAATCAATGTAACCATCGTAGCGGACAAAGGGTTCGGGTGGCAAAACTTCTACGGGGTGCGATCGCTTAATTTCCCGGCAAATATCCTGAAACCGAGGACTGGGACTTTCGGTAGTTACCACTTGATTAGCGCCGGATTCGATCGCAAAAGCGATAACTTCTGCCGCCACATCGCCCCGCCGAATAACTACCGGCAACTCCAGCAAACATTCGTAAATAAACACCATTCGTTTGAGACTCAACTGCCATTCATCAATGAGCGCATCATCCCAAACCCAGATTGCCGGTGCCTCTGGGTGCGCTTGAAAAGCCGGGCCTTCAGGACTCAAGCAGTCACCGTGCAGCCAAATAATCGGATTGTTCATAAATTGCGAATTGTTGACTGTTAACTGTTGACTGTTGACTGTTGACTGTTAACTGTTGATAACTAATGACTAATGACTAATGACTAATGACTAATGACTAATGACTAATGACTACTGACAACTGACTTTTTAATTTCTGCGACCTTTTTTAGGCCGATCCCAACTTTTAGAACCGCCGCTACGATCGACCTTTTCTCCATGAGGAAACAACTTCCCTTCCAAATATTCGTAAGTTCCCTCAAAATCGCATTGCCCATACAGAGGACAATCGCGACAATAAACCGCCTTCGTGTAACGCTCCAAATTTTCCCGATTAAAAAAATAAGGTTTGTGACTAAAAGTGCTAGCTACCCACTGCCAAGAAAGATTATTGCTCGCCGGATCTCCATCTAGCAAATGTTGCAAAAACCAGCGAGCTCCGGCTTGCCAGCGCACGCGGCGCCAGTGTACGAGATAAGCAGCAGTCCACATCCGCTGGTGATTGTGCAAATAACCAGTTTCTCGCAACTCGCGGCTGAAACTGTCGATGCAAACCAAACCAGTCGTGCCCTCGACGACATCCTGCGGCAGAGTTTCGCTGTAATATGAAGCAGTGTAACCAGTTTTGTAGGCTTCCCGGTCTTGCCAAATCCCGTTGCCCAATTCGGCGTACAGTCGCTGCCAATAATCCCGCCAACCCAACTCGTTGACGAGTTTTACTGCCTCTTCTCGATGCCGCACCTTCTCCAGTACGGCATCCCGGACTTCCGCAAGACTCAAAACCCCGTAGCGCAAATAGGGCGACAAGCGCGTTACCGCACCGTTGAGAAAATTGCGGGTTGAGGCGTACTTGCCGGGGTCAATTTGTTGCAGGGCTGTCTCGGCTGCTTTCCGCCCGCCTGGGGTTGGGGGTAGGCTGCTGTCCCCGGCGGCGGCTTCGGGGAACTGTTCGCGCACGTAGGCTATTAATTCGTCGCGGCTGGCAAATTCCCGCTTCATGTCCTGACTCATTGTTTTTTCAAGCGCCTGCTATTCTTTCCTCATGTTAAAGCTATTCGATCGAGCGTGCGGGGTCGATCGCCCTACATTGCCCTGAGTTCCTGGTAACTCACATGGTGCACCATTGTCAGCAACAGGCTTTCCGGCCTGTTCCATAAAAGATAAATTTTCTTGTGGAACAGGCCGGAAAGCCTGTTCATAAAAGGCTAATTGAGAATGGTGCAATATCTCAGTGGTAACGTACAGTTTGCCCCAGCAGCAATTGATCGTCGGTTCGCAGCCAAAATTAGCATCAAAGTGAATACACTTTAATCGTAAATATGCTATTCTGCTTTTATAGTAGTTTCTAGCGAAGTACATCTATCCCTCGATTTACCGAGACTTGATAGAAATTTGATAGAAACCAGAAACCCTTACAGAACCTTGAAAAATCAATATGTACGCTAAAACACCAGCCCTACCAGAGACGATTACTGTTCAGTCCGATAAAGGTAGCCTTCGGTTACAATTCAGCACTAAGTACAATCCCATTTTTGGCGGGAAGCGGAAGCATCAGGGTTTAGGGATGAAAGACACACCCGAGAACTGGCAAAAAGCAGTTGCGATTGCTTACCGGATTGAAGGTGACTTGCAGCACCCAGACTGGCAACAGTTGTTTGACCCCAGTTTTGCTAAGTACGGTTTAAAAACCAAGTACACCGCTGAATTGAAATTAGCAGCACCAATACCTGAGCCTGAACCTGAGATGACAGTAGGGGCAATGTGGGAGGATTACTTGATTTGGAAACAACCACAATTGCAGCCGACTACGTTTGAGACTATTTTTCGCGGAACTTACACCAACATCATCAAAGGATTGCACTGGGATTATTCCCGACATGAATTTATTGACAATGGAAGTGAAATATATAGCCTCTTGCTTTCAGACAGCAATCTAGAGCAACGGATTACTCAACAAACTGCAAGTGTTAGAAATAAAGTACGGGTTCAAGCCGAACTTTCTCAAGCTTTTGCCAGATTACAATCTCTGGGTAAAACAAAGCTTACTGTTAACCCGTTTGTGACTATCGGTGAAAATACAGAAAATAAAACTGATAAGTACAAACCAACAATTAACGCAGCAGGAGAAGTTAAAGAATGGTGGGAGACTGATAATACTGACATTGATTCTAATGAAAGCGACCGTCGCGCTTTTACTAAGGAAGAGCGAGATACTATTATCAAGGCCTTCTATGAGTCTTCAAGTCGGAGACATCGCCAAGCTGCGCCGTTAGTTGAATTTCTGTTTTTAACTGGATGTCGTAGTGGTGAGGCTTTCGCAATGCGATGGCAAGATGTATTTATTGGACGTGACAAAAACTATGTCAGATTTAGTAAGTCTTATAACGGACGATTGAAAAACACTCAAGTTACTAAAACGGGTGAGGTGCGACTGTTCAAAATTTACCCTAAGCTTAACGATTTGTTGAATCGGATTAAGCCTATTAACGCTAAATACACTGATTTAGTTTTTGTTAATACACAAGGTAATTCTTACAACACGAATACTTTTGGTGACTTATGGCAAGAGGCCCGTTGCGGTGCAAAAGATAAAGTTTATCGCTATCCCGGCATAGTTACACAACTTGCAGAATCTGGCGCAATCAGTTGCTACCTCAGTCCTTATCATACCCGCCATACGTTCCTTACCCTTATGGCAGAGGCTGGCACAGACTTACTTTTGTTAGCTACTGCTTGCGGTAACAGCGTTGAGATAATACAACGACATTATTTAGGGGTTAATACAGAAGCAAACTTCCCAGATATCTAACCTGTTTTTACCTGTAGAGAGTGTTAAAGTAAGTACACTCAGGGATAGATATCATACCAAAATCTCATGGAAACTTTTCCGGCGGACGCTCAAGCGATCGCCAGCTTAGCTAACGGACAGCAGCAAGGTACAAAACAACTGGAAAACAGCGAAGTTCAAGAGTTCGATCGAGCAATGATGCGCCGCTGCATAGAATTGGCTCGCCGTGCTCTGGGCAAAACCGCACCCAACCCCCTTGTCGGTTCTGTAATTGTCCGAGACGGCAAGATTGTCGGCGAAGGGTTTCATCCCGGTGCCGGTCAACCTCACGCCGAAGTTTTTGCGCTCCGGGAAGCGGGGGAACTCGCCGAAGGAGCGACCGTCTACGTGAACCTGGAACCCTGCAACCACTACGGCCGGACTCCCCCCTGTTCCGAAGCTTTAGTTAAGGCCAAGGTGGCAAAAGTAGTGGCTGGCATGGTCGATCCGAATCCTTTGGTAGCTGGAACTGGGCTAGCCCGGTTGCGAGAGGCTGGCATTGAAGTGGTGGCGGGAGTGGAAGGGGAAGCTTGCCAGAAACTCAACGAGGCGTTTGTTCACCGGATTTTGCACCGCCGGCCTTTTGGAATTTTGAAATATGCAATGACTTTGGACGGTAAAATTGCTACCAGTAGCGGCCACAGCGCTTGGGTGACAGGCGAGGAGGCTCGGAGCGAGGTACACCGGGTGCGCGTCGGCTGCGATGCTGTGATTGTTGGGGGAAATACGGTGCGTCTAGACAATCCCCTACTGACGAGTCACCAGCCTGATAGGAATAATCCCCTGCGGGTGGTGATGAGTCGCACTTTGGATTTGCCGAAGTCGGCGTGGTTGTGGGAAACCTCTGTGGCGGCTACTTTGGTGCTGACTGAGCCTGGGGTTAACCCGGAATTTCAGGAATTTTTGATCGCCAAAGGGGTGGAAGTTGTGGAGCTCTCGCCTCTGACACCGACTAATGTTATGGCTTATTTGTACGATCGATCTTTTCTTTCTGTACTCTGGGAGTGCGGCGGCACTTTGGCCGCGAGGGCAATTGCTGAGGGTGCAGTTCAAAAAATTATGGCTTTTATTGCTCCTAAAATTGTCGGTGGCCAAGGAGCTCCAACTCCTGTGGGAGATTTGGGCTTTTCGGCAATGACTGAGGCTTTGACTTTAGAGCGGGTTTCTTGGCGCGCGGTGGGTGCAGATTGTGTGGTAGAAGGCTATTTAAAAATTAAAGATTGAAAGTTAAAAGCGAGTCTTTTGAGTTTTTGATTTTTAACTTTTAACTCCTTTTATGGTTGAAATTCTGATTTGGAGTTTGATGATTGGCAGTCTCGGCTTGGAGGCTGCGCTTGTGGGTCTTTTGGTGAACCACGAGCAATTGGATGCGGGGCAAAAATGCGATGAGGAGGAGGAAGTTTTGACTCGGTACGAATCTCAAGAGGATAATTTTAATGCGCCTGAAAATGCGCGCTCCAATGGCACTCCCCCATCTGATCCCAATTCTGTTGATTTGACGGTTTGGGAGTACAAGATTGTGCGGGCTAGCAACGATTTGTTCCGCAATCCGGCGATTTTTCACAAGCTATGCCAGGAAGAGGCGGAAGTTGGCTGGATTTTGCTCGAAAAGCTAGACGACAGGCGGGTGCGGTTCAAACGTCCGATCGCGCTGCGGGACGCGCCGAGGCCTAATTTACCAACGTTTGACCCTTACCGCACTCATTACGGCCCGATCTCGAATGCGATGACTTGGGCTGCGACGATCGTGTTTCTGAGTGCGATCCTGCTTCCTGCTATTTTGGGCTATGCTTTAGTGTCTACTACTCTCACCAGAAGTCGCTCTAATTGGCCTCCGGCACCTGTTCAATCTTTGCCTTCTCCCAGCGGGCCAGAAACTAATAAGTGAAACCTGGGCAACTTGTCGATCGCCCTTTTTGCAACCTGTTTTATAGCAAGTCTAAATCATTTGTGAACCCGATGTTTTTTTACGAACCGCGAAGGCGCAAACACCGCGAAGGAAGAGAGGAGAAGTGATATCGTTTCCGGTTGCATCGGAATGATTTAACCGCAGAGGGCGCAGAGAACGCAGAGGGGGAGAATACAGAGATGAATACAGGACGATGCTACCGGATTTGATATGAGGAGAAGTCTGGGTTGGTTTGACTGATTTAGGCTTGCTATATACGTTATTTTGATTTAAATTTCGGGCGGTATTACTGAGGGAGCGGATAGCAATCTCAAGTCATAATTTGTATCGCCTTGAAATTGAGAAACGCGGATGAAATAAGTCCCCGCAGGCAAAGCCCCATTGCTGACAATTGTTTCTGATGCCGTGCCTAAATTGTTAGACGAAGCAATAAAATCCTCTAATCCAACTGCGCCGTTGCCGTTGAGATCCTGAATTAATTCTACATCAACATCTGCACTCAAACCGTCGAGAGTTAAACTGAAAAGGCTGGGAGTATTGAGGATGAAACTGTAAATGTCGGCTGGTTCAGCATTTCCCACAAAATCGCTCGCAGTTTGAATTTCTGTGAGAATGCCCAGGCTTTTTGCTGCGTTCAAATTGTCGGCGGGAGCGGGGAGAGTGCTCAATAGTCCTTCTTGTTGACCGAATTGAATGTAGTGGTCGATCGCACTTTTAACTGCGCCGCTTTGGACGGCGGCTGCTACCAGCGGATATTTTTCTAGATAAAAGCTGGGATCGAAGAAAACGCTGGGTTTGCGGTTTTCTAATTGACCGGCTTTCAAGTAGTGTTCAAATGGGGTAAATTGATTTGTTTGGACTGCTATCTGAACGTCTGGGTTGCTTCCTAGATAGAAACCAATATCAAAGAAAGGGTTGGGGTTGCGTCGTTCAAATTGACCGAATCTAATAAAGTGATCCGCTCCTGAAAAGCCGTTGAGTTTGGCTGATACCGCTACATCTGTATTGGTGTCTAAATAATAGCTGGCGTCGAACAGGGCATTCGGGTCGCGATTTTCAAATTTGCCAATTTTTCGGTAGTGATCGAAGGGACTCGATACCGTGCCTCTGGCAACTGCTACGGCGACATCTGAGTTGTTTTCGAGATAAAATTTGCTGTCGAACAGTGTTCTAAGGGTTAGCATTATTAAAAAAATCTCTCTGGACTTTAGTCTGGAAAGTGCACGATCGAAAATCCAGTTTACATCAAAGTTTTGTTTTGTGAGGATGTCTTAATTATGGCTAAATCTGCACTGATGGCAATGCTGCGCCGCGCTGCGAGTATTGCCCAGAAATCAAGGGAAACGGGCATTCCGGCTGATGAACTGCTGGGGATGCTGAGCGATCGCATTCCTAATTCTGCCATATCTCGTCGCCAGTTGCTGCACGGGGGTTTAGCTGCTGCGGGGGCGGCCGCTGCTGCGACTTTTACCAGGGATGGAGGGGGAGCTTTTGCTCAACAGGGCGGACGATCGCCGATTTTGGTTGTGGGTGCGGGAATTGCGGGTTTGACGGCCGCTTATCGCTTGCGCCAAGCGGGCGTGCGCGCCGATATAATCGAGGCAACTAACCGCGTGGGGGGGCGGATACGCACGGTTCCCAAGGTGGCTGGAACGCTAATTCCGGCGGATTTGGGAGGAGAATTTATTGACACCGGTCATACTAATTTAATCTCGCTGGCGACGGAATTGGGTTTGCGGGCGATCGACTTAGCCCAGGTGCAGAGTGGATTTGTGAAGGATACTTTTTTCTTTCAAGGGCGACGACTTCCTCTTGAGCAAATAATCGCGGATTTTGCGCCGCTAGCGACTAAAATTAATGGAGATTTGGGCGCTATCGGAGATAACATTAGCTATCAAGATTTTACGGAAGCAGCGGAAAGATTGGACAATCTTTCGATCGCTGAATATCTAGACCAAGCTGATACTAGCACGCTACTGCGACAATTGTTGCGGGTTGCTTATACGGTATTCTACGGTCGAGATCCCGAAGAACAGTCGGCGTTAAATCTACTGTTTTTAATCGGTTCTGAATCGGGCAGTTTTGAATTGTACGGCAACAGCGACGAGCGTTATCAAATTGACGGCGGCAACAGTCAAATTATCAACAGTTTGGCGGGTCAATTGTCGGGTTCGATCGAGGCGGGGACGGTTTTGGAAGCGATTACTCTTTTGCCGGATGGCCGCTATCGGGTAAATTTGCGATCGGGACTAAGCGCGTTCGAGCGTACTTACGAGCGAGTTTTGTTAACTTTACCGTTCAGCACTCTGCGAGACGTTAAAATTAACGTACCTTTGCCCCAACCAAAGCGGCGGGCGATCGAGCAGTTGGGTTACGGTACTAATTCTAAGTTAATTACTGGCTACCGCAGCCGAATTTGGCGGGAACTTTATCGATCGACTGCTTCTGTTTATAGCGATTTAGAATTCCAGAGTACCTGGGAAGCTACACCTTTCGCTCCTACTCCTAACGGTTTAGTTACTAATTTTACAGGCGGAAAGCAGGGTTTGTCGATCGGTGCCGGAACTCCAGAAGACCAAGCACAAAGATTTTTGAACCAATTTGAAAGAGTTTTTCCCGGAGTGAGAAATTTGCGATCGGGCAAAGCTGTGCGAGCTTATTGGCCGGGAGAACGCTTTTTCAAAGGTTCTTATTCCTGCTATTTAGTCGGACAGTGGACGCAAATGTACGGTGTTGAAGGCGAACGAGTTGGCAATTTATATTTTGCCGGAGAACACACTTCGCTGGAAAATCAAGGTTACATGGAAGGCGCTTGCGAAACTGGACAAAGGGCGGCTGTTGAAATTTTGCAAGACTTGGGTTTGATACCTTCTGCTAATGCTTTGAATACTCGAACTGCGAGCAGTTTGAACAATCCCCGTCCCAGCCGGAAAGTTCCCGGAGCCCGGAATCTTAGGAATAGAAAGCCGAGTATTAGATAATCTCGTAAGGTGGGCATCTAATTCTTGTGGGCCGTTGCTCCTAGCCCGTGCATCTAATTCTTGTGGGGAGTAGGGGTTGGGCTTCTAGCCCGCCCAAAAATACAATTTAGATGCCCAACAGCTTAAAGCCATTTTACTGATTTTGACACTCCTCGCGCTGAAGCGACGAGGATTCTTAAGACCACAATTTCTGTCTTAAAGGTGCTGTCAATTCACCCCTACTGATTCCGCTTAGAGCGAGTCCAAGCATCACCGCTACTTTTCTACCAATATTTCCGCAGGCATTACAATCTGCATTAATTAGCCAGCCCTGTGCAGTTCGGTACAAGCCACGCTTAATTCGTTTGCCACTTGGAAGCCACCCTTCGGGTTTCTCGCCGATTGTAGGTAGCAAATCATTATCGACAAACGAAGCCTTCGACGAATAAGACTCCTCAGTCTCAACAAATCTCAGACCGTATTGCTCGCACAGTTGAGCAATCCTATCTTTCAATCTGCCCGTAGGGATTTGCACAAACTTTTGATTAGTTTTGCGAACCATATTGGCAGAATTTTTTTGTCCTTTATTCCATCCGAATACAACCGTTCCTATTTGATTGTTTAAACAATGATTAATTACCTTCCGGGCTGCCTTGTTGACGGCATCTCTCATCTGACGATTTCGTTTCTCGGTTATACTGGCAAGTCTTTTAGACCAAAACCCGTTAGCTTTCCCATTCATCAGAAATGCAACTTGCTTGTTGTAACCTTGGTTGAGAGATTTTAAATGCTTACCATCGACAATAAAACTTGTACCAACGTTGCTCACACAAGTTAGCCAATTATCGATACCGTGGTCAATCATCAAGCATCTGGCAGGGTCTACATCTGATTGGACTTCAGTAGTTTTGTAGACAAATTCTAGGTAGAAGCAGCCGTTTCGAGGAAGAATGCGATATTCTCGAATCTCCTTGAAATCAAGATTAGAAGGCATAGGCAAGTAAAACGCATCTAAACCAAACCACGCTTTAACCTTACTGCCTAGGGGAAATCTCAACATTCCGTCTTTAAGCTTTACCGACCTGCCTGTAAACGTCACTACAGCCATTGGGCCTTGACGATATTTTGGTAATTTAGGGCGGTCTGCAATTACCCCATTCTTAAACGCATTCATTAGTCCCAGAAAGGACTTGAAAGATTCTGCTACGCCCGTTAATATTTGCTGAGCAGTATCAGAGTAAAATGCTTGATAGTGTCGATTCCGATTTTCTGTTCCTAAAACCTTGTGTAACTGAGCGCGATTCGGAACTTTGCCAGTTTTAAAATATAGCTGGCGGGCGTAATAAGTTCCGCAATTAGAAAGCTTTGCAGATTCAGAACACAGGTATTCCAGAATTGCCTTAATCTCTGAATCTGCTCTAATTAAGTTTTGTTGACAGCCAAACATGAGTTATCCTCCTTGCTATACCATAGTACAGCAAAACACCGGATAATATCATGAAGAAACGTTTAGATTTTCGGATTCAAGAATCTGAATTTAAAATTCTTGAAGAGCATTGCAAAGCTGTAGGCAGGACTAAAACCGACGTACTTAGGGAGTTAATCAGGAGCCTCAAAGTCAAAGAAAAGCCGTCAAGCGAAGGACGGGGCTTCAGACCCAGTTTTTTTGGTGAACTACCAGACGCTGACCACTTAAGTGGTACAGCGCTGGCTTCCTGATTCAACGGGGCGGCGCGTCCAACAAAACCGAAGTTTTGCCAGATCGACTTACATCCCCTCCACAGGCAGAAGCGCTAGTTCCTAACGCCAAAATCCGCAAGGCTTCATTTCTAATGTTGATGGCGGCGTTGACATCACGATCGTGGTGAGTACCACAATTCTGGCAACTCCATGCTCTAACATCAAGAGTGAGAATATCAACTCGATTTAGGCATACATGACAAGTCTTAGAGCTAGGAAACCATCTATCGATTTCGACATATTGTTTTCCTTCACTCTCCGACTTGTACTTGAGCATTGTGCAGAAAATACCCCAGCCAACGTCACTAATGGATGAAGCTAAATTATGATTCTTTACCATGCCTTTGATGTTGAGATTTTCCACTGCAATAACTTGGTTTTCGTTAACTATCTTGCGGGATAGCTTTTGTAGAAAATCTTCGCGGTCTCGGGCAATTATAGCGCACAAAAAAACGATATTGATTCGCTGTCGCTCAATTTATTTTCGGGCTGCGTTTTCATCCCGACGCTCACCTTCGGTAGAGCGCGGGACTTCCCATTCGCATTAGTTAAATCGGAACTTACCCCCTGCGGGGGTAGTTCTGGGGGCTGTATTTTTTGTCCCGTCTCGGTTTTAGCGACTTGACTGCCGACAAACCGTAGTCATGTATTTAAGATTTTCTCAATATTTAGGGCGAGAGTATTGTTCTATGATGAATTTAAGCAAAAACCCAGCCACATAAGGGTTGTAAGAGATTGTAGTCATCTAAAAGACTTAGAGGCTCCGGGCAAGTCTCACCTCGCAATGGTTTCAGACGGAACTTACCCCGTGTGCGGGGTAAGTTCCGCTTCATCAGTAAATTACTGATGTTCAAGATGTGTCATCTACCTTAAGATAGAAATCCTGAAGTGATCCGAGCATCATTAGGGAAGTACCACGGGATCATCACCCATATCAGGTGTCGCTGATGGACAAGAACGATGAGAATTGCCCCATCCGCTACAGATAGTTTCCACCAAAGCACAATTTTTTTTACCCATAAGAAAAGATGAATCAATTGAAGCAGTCGGTAAAGCAGTTTTGGTCGATCGCAAACCCCTACTTCTTTTCCAGAGAAAAATGGGGAGCTAGGGGGTTGTTCGCCCTCGTAATGTTATTAATGCTAGGTTTCAATGGTGTAAGCATAGTCCAGAGCTATATTATGCGGGACTTGATGAATGCAGTCACGGGAAAGAATGTTTCAGACTTCTATAAGATGTGGCTGATGCTATTGGGTGTGTTTGCCATATTCACGCCCCTTATGGTTTCCTTCTTCTATTCGCAAAATGTACTGCAACTCTACTGGCGAAAGTGGCTAACGAATCACTTACTGAAGAAATATTTTAGCAATCAAGGTTTCTACAAAATTAAGTTCAATGATAAGGTTGATAATCCCGATCAGCGTTTAGCTGAAGACGTTAATTTGTTTGTTAAGCAAAATATTGATATTTGGGGATTATTATTCAACCAAGTTGTCACAATAATTTCTTTTCTCGGCGTTCTCTTTACAATTGACAAGACCCTGACTTTAGTTGTATTTATACTGGCTGCTTTTAGAACTGTTTTCACTATCTTTATAGGTAAGAGGTTAAGTAGATTAAAGTTCAATCAGTTACAACGAGAAGCAAATTTTCGCTATAGTTTGGTTCATCTTCGAGACAATAGTGAATCCATTGCATTTTACCGAGGTGAAGAGCGTGAATTTAGTGCAGTATCACAGCGATTTAATGAAGTTTTGAATAATTTTAATAACCTGATTGTCTTGCAGCGTAATCTTGGTTTCTTTACCAAAGGAACCGAGATGATATTTACAAATTTACCTATAGTTTTTTTAGCTCCTCGATACTTTGCGGGTCAGATAGATTTTGGGCAGGTAACGCAAGCTTCTGGAGCGTTTGTGTCTATTTTAGGTGCCCTGGGCTTTATTGCCGAGCATTTTGATATGCTAACTAACTTTACCACTCAGATTAATCGTTTAGGAACATTTGATCGGGTTCTGTCCGAGCAAATGGCAGCACCTCAAGCCGGCATGGCAACGATTGATGTTGTGGAACAGCACTATCTAGCCCTCCAACGGGTTACCTTAGAGACGCCTAACTATGAGCGAATCTTAGTTAGAGATTTATCTTTCAAGGTGGGGCAGGGTGAAAGCGTCTTGATTGTTGGACCTTCGGGCGCTGGCAAGAGTTCGTTAATGCGAGCGATCGCAGGATTGTGGAATGCGGGTACGGGTTGCATTGTCCGTCCTAAACCGGAGGAAACGCTGTTTTTGCCCCAACGGCCTTATATGCTGCTAGGGGACTTACGCAGCCAATTGCTATATCCCAACACCAGCGGTCAAGTTACTGATGAACAACTGCACGAAGTGCTCGAACAAGTCAATCTTTCCCATTTGCCAGAACGGGTAGGTGGATTTGATGTGGAATTGGAATGGGCTGATGTTTTGTCACTAGGAGAACAACAACGGTTAGCATTTGCACGCCTACTGCTGACTAAACCTCGCTACGCTATTTTGGATGAATCAACGAGTGCATTGGATGTGGCTAACGAGAGACGGCTCTATCAGTTGCTCAAAGAAACAGGAACTGCCTTTATCAGTGTCGGTCACCGTCCGACTTTGGTACAGTATCACGAGCAGGTCTTAAGGCTAGTTGGTAATACCAATTGGCATCTGATATCGGCTAAAGATTACAGCCCAGATCTCGCCGAGTTTGCTTGAAAAATGCAATTGCCGAACTGCAAGTAATGGTCTTTACCGTATCCGCCTCAAAATTCCCGGCGTGCGATCGGGTAGAACAGAGTAACTTTTGACCGTACCCGTCCATCACGTCATGGTGAGAACTTGCTATTTTCTCACCTTTGTTGTTAAAAATTGGTTTAGTAACTGGGAAATCAGGCGTTCCAGTATCTTTATATTCGCTAGTTACAGTATAAAAAATTCCATTTTTAGCAAATTCGGGATGCAAGACAAAATAGGAAAAGCTTTGTTGTCCGGACTGCTCATGAAACCCTCTACCTACTTGACTTTTAACATCCATGTAAACAGCGGCAGTACGGTCAACAATGACATAGAGCTTGCCGCGCATATCATTAACAAATAAACGTCCGCTACCGTCACCTGGGGTAATAAGCAGGTTCAATCGAGCTGCCTTGTTTTCATCTTTGTCACTCCCGCTATCAGGAATCCTTACAATTTCTTCCAACCCGACAGAGAGTTTCGACTTGGTGATCGGTTCGGGAATAGGATTTTTTGTGATCCGAGCTGAGGAAATACTGGTAAATGCTAACACCGAAAAAAAAACACTACAAATCCAATAAGGAAAGGTAGATTTATTGATAATGCTCAATTTTTTACTATAGTAAAATTTGTCAGAGTAATTCTTGTTCAGAGCCAATTGATTCAGTTTATGCAGCCTTTACACAAAGAGAATTTGGTCAATGCTTGACTGGCGGGAGAATGCCTTAGCCAGTGCGGCGAAACTTTCCCCTCAACCTCGGCCCGCTTGCCGGCAGTCGCTACAATTTTGAGAACGTGGGATGGGGTGCAGTGCCCTCCTTTCCTGCTCAAGAACAACACGATCAGTTCTAACGTTTTTTGTCCTGGGTTATCTTAAGTAACGACCATGACTTTAGTTTACTTTCTAAAGTTTGATGTCTGATCGTAGCACAATGCAGCGTGAGCGCGACGCGCCATACATATAGATATGCTAGCCTAAATTTTAGCTGCATTATATTGTAGAATTTATTTCATAAATGGTAGAAACAAGCATGATTTATTTACATTTAACAGTAGCTTTATCGATTTTGCTAATGGTCCCGATTTCAGCTAGCCCTTTGCTGGCAAATGCTACAAATACACTTGCTCAAAATTTACCCGTTGACGAGCCGTTTTGCTACATGAAAACCCCCGACGGCAAAACAGTAGACTTGGGCAAATTGTGCGAGAAACAGCCAGCTTTAGGAACTGCCAAAACTTGCATTCCCAGTTCCAACATTGCTGCGAAGGTGTCAATTGCGGCGACTAATTATGACGGCAACTTTTTTAGCGGTCAAGTGCTTAATCGAGGCTGCAAAACAATCAAAAATGTCAAAGTCAATTATGAAGTTTTGGACGAGTCAGGCAATTTAATTGACAACGGATTTATCTTCGCTCAACCAGTTACTCTTGCACCCGGACAGTCAGCCGCCTTTCGGGGCGCAGTTGTCGCGGGGGCTAAGGTAGTAGCTACTCATGCCGACGGTCAGGAATAATTTTAGATTTTAGATTTTAGATTAAAGAATTGAAGAATTGGACAATTAACCCACGGATTAATCCGGGGGCTTTGTATCCCGGATGTTTTTGGTGAAGAATGGTGGTTGAGATTTGTCCGATCGCTGTTATCATATTCTGGCTCAGATATCTCTATGACTTACGCAGAGATCCCCCTAAATCCCCCTAAAAAAGGGAAACTTGGAATAATAATCTTGTCCCCCCCTTATTAAGGGGGGTTAGGGGGGATCGAAGTTTGAATATTCTTGCAGAGATCCCCAAAAACAGAATTTGCGAGGGCAAAATATCTTGAAAACTCGATCGACATACTGGCAAATCTTACCCTACCTCCGTCCCCAAAAACAAACCATCGGTAAAGCATTAGCTTGTACCGTAGTATTTACCATATTTTGGCCGATTATAGCGTGGCTAGTGGGCGAAACAGCCAAATTTATAGGCAAAGGAGATTTACAAGGGTTCGCTCAAATTGCGGCACTCAGCGCCATTATATTTCTAATTCGCGGTACAGCCCAGTACGGTCAAGATACGCTGATGGCAAAAGCTGCTTTGACTATTGCTTTAGAAATTCGCAAAAAAGTCTACTCCCATCTTCAAACTCTCAATCTCGGCTACTTTGAAACTGCCAAAACCGGAGACTTATCCTACCGCCTCACTGAAGATATTGACCGCATTGGCGAAGTAGTAAATAAATTTTTTCATCAGTTTATCCCTTGTGTTTTGCAGCTAATTGCGGTTCTGGGATATATGATTTATCTCAACTGGCAATTAACCTTGGGTGCATTAATTATTGCACCGCTGATGGCTATTTTAATTGGCTGGTTTGGCGAGAGACTGCTGAGTTATTCGCGCCAAAGTCAAAATCGCATCTCTGATTTATCCGCTTTGCTGACAGAAGTATTCAGCGGCATTCGTTTAATCAAAGCATTTGTGGCTGAAGACTACGAAATTGCCCGCTTTGCAGAAGAAGCAGAACAAAACCGCCGCGCTAAGTATCTTTCAGAACGAGTAAAAGCACTTCAGTTCGTTGTAGTTGGGTTTCTGGAAGCGATGAGCGTAATTTTGCTCTTTTTCCTGGGAGGTTGGCAAATTTCTCAAGGAAATCTGACAGGTATTCAATTTATGAGTTATATCGCAGGGGTGGCACTTTTAATTGACCCCATCGCTATTACAACTGCTAATTACGGGGATTTTAAGCAGGGAGAAGCTTCTAGCGATCGCATTTTTGAATTATTAGCAATTCAACCAACAGTAGTCGAAAAGCCTGGGGCAACTGAACTTCCCCATGTTACAGGCAAAGTCGAATACCGCAACATTAATTTTGCCTACCCCCCTCAACCCCCCCTTGATAAGGGGGGGCAAGGGGGGGTTCCCATTCTGCAAAACATGAGTTTGTTGGTGCTTCCGGGAGAAATGATTGCTCTCGTGGGCGCATCGGGTGCGGGTAAAACTACTTTAGTAAATTTGCTACCGAGATTTTACGATCCGCAAGCAGGACAGATTTTAATTGACGGTATTGATATTCAAGATGTCACCTTAAATACTCTGCGCCGGCAAATTGGAATTGTACCGCAAGAAACGATTTTATTTTCGGGTACGATCGCTCAAAACATCGCTTTCGGTCAATCTTATTATGAACTGAAAGATGTTCAAAAAGCTGCGGAGATTGCTAACGCTCATCAATTTATTAGTCAGTTTCCTGACGGCTATCAAACTTGGGTAGGAGAAAGGGGTGTAAATTTGTCTGGGGGACAGAAACAAAGAATTGCGATCGCCCGTGCAGTTTTGCTTAATCCGAGAATATTGATTTTGGATGAAGCGACATCGGCGCTGGATTCGGAATCCGAAGGTTTAGTGCAGGAAGCGCTGGAAAGATTGATGCGCGATCGCACGGTGTTTATTATCGCGCACCGCTTGGCGACTGTGCGGAGAGCCGATCGCATTTTAGTTTTGGAAAAAGGCAGAATTGTCGAATCTGGGACGCACGAGGAGTTGCTGGAAAAGGGCGATCGCTATGCTGGCTACTACGCTCAACAGTTTAGTCAGTAGGCTACGTTAGAAACCGGGTTTTTAGCCGTTTCTGCTGGCCTCCACGAAGTATTTTGGAAAAAACCCGGTTTCTGACTACCCGCGCGCACTTCGACAAGAAACCGGGTTTTTTGCCGAATCTGCTGGCTTCAACGAAGTATTGTCGAAAAAACCCGGTTTCTGACTACCCGTGCGTAAGTCCTATGAAGAATGATACAATAAATTATCCAACTGGATATTTACTGATTCCAGTTAAAAAGAAGAGGCCGTGCCAACATGATTCAAACCACAGCCAAACTACTAACATTTGAAGAATTCCTAGAGTGGTATCCCGATGGCAAAGGACGTTTCGAGCTACGCAATGGAGTGATAGTTGAGATGAATCCAAACGGAGACCATGAGGAAGTTACAAGTTTTCTCATCCGCAAAATTAACGTAGAAATCGATCGCCTAAATCTTCCTTATATAACACCATCAACCTATTTCGTCAGACCTCCAGCAGCGACTACAGGGTTTCAGCCAGACATCATAATATTAGACAAGCCAGCCTTGATTTCGGAGCCACTTTGGAAAAAATCATCGATTATTACGCAAGGTGATTCTGTTAAACTTGCTGTGGAGGTAGTTAGCACCAACTGGCAAGATGATTACCTGGTAAAAGTAGCTGATTATGAAAGATTGGGTATCCCAGAATATTGGGTTGTGGATTATGCTGCTTTGGGTGGGCGACGCTTCATTGGCAATCCGAAACAATCTACTATCTCAGTTTATCAGTTAGTTGAGGGCGAGTATCAGGTTAGCCAGTTTCGAGAGGGCGATCGAATTTTGTCGTCTGCTTTCCCCGAACTAAATCTGACTGTTGAACAGGTTTTCGGATCTATCCAAAGGGAAGAAGGGATATAACTATACGATCGCTAATCAACCCAATTTTCTAAGGTTAATCCTGGGATACGCGACAATTCTCTCACATTATTCGTCACGAGTGTCAGCCCCAAACTGATTGCTTGGGAAGCTATTAGCAAATCCATTGGGCCTACGACAATACCTTGACGTTCTAATCCTGCTCTAATTTGTCCATAAGTTTGGGTGCTTCTTTCATCAAAAGGAACTACTGGTAAAGTTATTAAAAACTGAATGAGTGCAGCCCGATTTTGCTCTTGACGCTGACTTTTGTAAACTCCATACTCAAGTTCGGCAATAGTAACAGATGAAATGCCAATATCAAAAATTTCAAGTGTTTGGAATTTCTCGAATACTTTTTGTGGTTTGCGCTTGATGATGTATATGCAGATATTAGTATCTAGTAAAAATCTCATTCAAAAGCCTCTCTCGTCTCCAGAGGAAGCTGATCTCTGACTAGCATAAAGTCGTCAGAAAACATATTTAAACTATCAAAAAAAGTTTTCCAAGGATTTTCTTTGGAGATTAGGACAAGAACATCTCCTATTTTTTTAACATACACTTCATTTCCTGCAAAATGAAATTCTTTAGGTAATATGACTGTCTGGTAGTCATCCGCGATCGATAATCTCGCAGTATTCATGGTTTTTCCTCCAGAATGATTTAAATTATACTTTAAATTGACTCTCCTCTTGTTCCAACTATATTCTAGCAGAGAAGAGTAGATATAGATTCGGTTCAGGTTTTTTCTATTTGACTGTCGCATGAATGCGATGATGTAGATGCAGATCAAGGGTAAACCCGCAGTCCGGCAAGGGTTGAAACCCCTGCCTCAAAGCGAAAGTCCTCGCTTCAGAGGACTGAAAAACTCATTAGTCCTCTTCAGAGGACTTTCGCTATTAGACAGGGAATTCATTCCCTGTCGGACTTGGTGAAGTGACAGCCTTTGCGAGGATTAATTTTCCACAGCCCCTAAAGCTTTGAGCGTCGCTTTCTCACATTCCGTTAAACCTCTAACTCCTGTGATATTCATCTCCTCATAAAGTCCATCTGTGAGAGTCTTGATGCACTCTCCTGTATTGACATCCCAGAGTTTAATCGTGTTGTCACTACTACCACTGGCAAGCCATTCACCGCTGGGACTGAATGCGACTGAAAGAACGGCGTTTTCATGTCCGCTTAAAGTCCGCAAACACTCTCCAGTATTGCTATCCCAAAGCTTGATAATGTTGTCCTCACTGCCACTCGCAAACTGTTGATTGTCGGGACTGAATGCGATTGAATAAACCGAATTATCATGTCCGGTGAAAGTCCGCCAACACTCTCCGGTATCGCTATCCCAAAGTTTGATAGTATAGTCATCACTGCCACTTGCAATCAATTCACCATCAAAACTAAAAGTGACTGAATTTACCCAATTATTGTGTCCGGTAAAAGTCCGCAAACACTCTCCAGTATGACTGTTCCAAAGCTTGATAGTATTGTCACTACTGCCACTGACTAGCCATTCACCACCGGGACTGAAAGCAACTGAACGCACTCTAGATTCACGATCGGTGAGAGTCAGAAAACACTCTCCGGTATGGTTATCCCAGAGTTTGATCGTGTTGTCACCGCTGCCACTAACTAGCCCTGTACCGTCAGGACTAAAGGCAACTGAATAAATCCAACTTTTATGTCCTGTGAAAGTCTTAATACACTCTCCAGTATGGATATTCCAAAGTTTAACTGTGTTATCCCAACCGCCACTGACAAGCCATTGACCATCGGGACTGAATGCGACTGAACTCACTCTATTTTTATGTCCTTTGAAAGTCTTTATACACTTTCCGCTATGGGTATCCCAAAGCTTGATAGTATTGTCACTACTACCACTGGCAAACCAGTCACCGTCGGGACTGAATGCGACTGAAAAAACCGCATTTTCATATCCGGTCAAAGTCCGCAAACACTCTCCGGTATGTCTATCCCAAAGCTTGATAGTATTGTCAAAACTGCCACTGGAAAGCCATTCACCGTCGGGGCTAAAGGTAACTGAACTTACCCCATTTTCATGTCCGGTGAAAGTCTGCAAACACTCTCCCGTATGCCTATCCCAAAGCTTGATAGTATTGTCAAAACTGCCACTGGAAAGCCATTCACCGTCGGGACTAAAGGTAACTGAACTTACCCCATTTTCATGTCCGGCGAAAGTCCGCAAACACTCTCCGGTATGGCTGCCCCACAGCTTGATAGTTTTGTCATAACCGCCACTGGTAAGCCATTGACCGTCGGGGCTAAAAGCCACTGAAAGAAGCGAATTTTCATGTCCGGTGAAAGTCCGCAAACATTCTCCTGTATGCTTATCCCAAAGCTTGATAGTATTATCAAAACTGCCACTGGCAAGCCATTCACCGTCGGGACTAAAGGTAACTGAGCTTATAGAATTTTTATGTGCTTTTAAAGTCCGCAAACACTCTCCTGTATGGCTATTCCAAAGCTTGATAGTCTTGTCATAACTGCCACTAGCAAGCCATTCACCATCGGGACTAAAAGCAACTGAACGCACTGAATTTTCATGTCCGGTGAAAGTCCGCAAACATTCTCCTGTATGACTATCCCAAAGCTTGATACTATTGTCAACACTGTCACTGGCAAGCCTTTCACCATCTGAACTGAAAGCAACTGAATGCACTGAATTTTTCCGTGCCCGACAAGTTAAAAGTTCTTTGGCACTGACTGCATCCCACAAACGAACAACACCATCACTACCACCTGTAGCAAATTGTTTGCCATCTGGACTAAAGGAGACCGAATTAACTGTACGAAAGGCTTTAGCAAAAACAGACTCTGCTAAATTCGCATCAGCAAAATTGACACGTCGCAGGCTAGCCTTTGTAAAATCAGCACCTTTAATGATGGTATGAGAAAGGTCTTTTCCTTCTACAGCAGCATTGTCCTTTTTCACCAACAGCGTCGCCGCATTCCCTCCCACATAACCTACCTCACTTTCAGTTTTGCCTCGCGTTGCTTCTATAATTTCGAGTAGGGGCAATCCCCCCGTGGTTGCCCCTAAACCTTGGTCGGGCGGGCACGGGGGCACCGCCCCTACTAGCATCGGCAACAACAAATCCATGACTGCTTTTGTTAGCGGCGCGTGTCCGAAACTCTGAAGAAGTTGACCTAAATCTTCAGCAACAAATCCCTTCAAAGGCGCGATAAGTTCGTTGTTATTTCTCTTCTGCGCCTGAAGCCGACAATAATTTGACCAAGTGTATTCTTGAGGCGCTGCATTAGCATCTAAACAAGACTGTTCCGGCGCAACTAATTCGGTAAAATCTGCCGCCAAAACTCCCAATTCTGCTGCAAATTTATAAGCGACAAAAAACTCTAACAACGAACGGTGCGCCGGAGTATAATCCCCATCTGCATTGCGGATCAGCATCGTTTGACCCATCATGTCATAGTGCCAGTGGTCTAAGTCTTTTTCCTCTTGCACGACGGAACCAAACAGGCTGCGAATGCGATCGGGAAAACCGCGATAATTGAGACTCATTTGGTCGGTAGACAGCATTTCCCAAGACAGTTCGCACAAAAAGTAAAGCTTATCTGCTAACGAAGTAAAAGTCCGTTCTGCTTTGATATCTCTCTCTATCTTCCGCCGCACCGCATACAGATAAATCCGCGACATATCGACGGGTTTTCCAGCTTCAATATCGGGCAATGCTTCCAAAATTAACTCGGTCATCACCGGGCGACGCGCTAAATCCAATAGTTGCGGGTTTCCCATCACTTTTTCGACAGTCGTCGCTTCTGTTTGAAATGACAGCGCTTGCCCAATTTGCTCGTCGTTAAATTTCTCTAATTCTAAGACTTCAAATTGGGGAGTTTCGCCTGTTAAAATGGTTGTTGATGCTTGCAGTTCTGCATTGAACAATGCCCGTCCTTCCTTGCCTTCAGGAAAGTGTTCGGTACGGCAAGTGAGGATGACTTTTGCGCCGGGAACGACGGCTTTTGCTAGTTCCCAGAAGTTGTTGATGGTTTCTTGCCGATCGCACTTAGCGGCCATTTCATCAAAACCATCGAAAATCAACAGAAATTTGCCCATGCGATTGAGTTGTTCAAAGGCCGAATAACCCGCCAGAGGTATCTCGTGTTTGCGAAAGAAAAACTCGGAAAATAGGGACTCGACACTAACTGCTTTGGCGTAATCTCGCAAAGGAATTACTAACGGCAAACGCGGACGTTCTAAGCCGCGCTTTTGAGCATTTCGGTAGCGTTGCAGCGCTATCCAAGCATAGTGCATCGCAAACCAAGTTTTCCCAGTCCCAAATTCTCCTAAAACTGAAATATGTTCTTTAACTGGGTCATTTAACCACAGGTCAATATAACCTTCAATCCACCCATCTCGTTCTCCATAATGACTCACGCCTATCTTGCGGTGAGTATCGGGGTCAATTTCTTCTTTTGTACAAGCTAGCGGCACATATTTGGTATCAATTCTCCGGCTGGTAATTTCAGTTTCCAGCCAGTTGAGATAAGCGGAAAAATCGGCATCTTGGTCAAGCAATTCATCGAAAGTATAGCAAGCTAAATCGCGGTTTTCGGCTTTTTCTACCTCATCCCGCGCGGCGCGACTGATGCGGCGGGCAGTGACTAACCAGCCTTCATCGGTGCGCTGTTTTTCCACCGACTCGCGCAAAGCTGAGATATCCCTGAGTCCCGCTTCTCCGGCTATTCCGCGCACTAAAATGCGATCGTACCGATTGCGTCTGACGGGAACATTGATAATCCATTCAAAATAGTTATCTTCCAAGATTTGATAGGTTTCAAACTTATAACTTAATGTTTCAAACCAACCGCGAACTTGTTGTGACAAAATAAAAGCTTGAGACTTTTGAATATTACTTGATGCTGCGGCGGGAAGTGCGGGATAATCTTCGGGTTCCAAGCGCGCAAACTCGGTGCGAATTCCTTCCAGCGTGGGAAGGCGTTCGATGCGATCCATTACCATAGATAGGCGTTTTTGCAAAGAGGCGATCGCATTTCCCACCATCACATCTCCCAGCGTCCGCGTCCGCTTTGCTACTTCCATAAACACGGCGGCAAATGCCATGAATTCCCGTCTGGGGTCAATGCCTAAATCTCGAATTTCTTTGCCTAAAGCACTTTCATTCAGATATTCATCGCCTGCTTTAATTAAAATGGCTGGGCTGTCGGACTCGAAGGCTTTGCGAAATGCTGATTCAATCTCTTTTTGGCGAAACAGTTCTAAAATCTGCTTGGGTTTGCCAGCGCCGTATTCTACTAAAGTGTAAACATAAACTCCGCTAAACTCTGCCGGCGGTGCATCGGGGTCGAGGTTAAATTTTTTTAAGAGTTTGATGACAGTTTCGTTGCGCTGAAACTTGTCTTTGATAGTGCCGAAGGGAATTGCTGTCAGGAGGCTGATAACTAAGTCGAGACTAATTAACATGATTTAGGCTTTCCTGTTTTTCCGTGGAAGTAATGCTCAAATCTCGAATCGGTAGGCTGTGTCCCTGAAATGCGCTGCGGGCGATCGCAAACTGCTCTATTTTTATGGTAACAGGATTTACGCGCTCCGACCAAAGAAACCGGGTTTTTACCGAATCTGCTGGTTCGAGTGCGGCTTTTCGTAAAAAACCCGGTTTCTGACCCACCGTTTGTAAGTTATATCCATTTAATTAACTTAGCACTTTTTAGAAAAATTGACAACTATAAAAGACCCAAAATACCGCCACATATTGTAGTAGAAACAGCTAGCATATTAGTTGTCATATCCGAGTTGGCAAAGTTAAAATATAGATAACTAACAAATAAAACTTGCTATCTATGAAAATACAATCTTCTGTCTTAGTCCACCTGGGATTTGGCAAATATGTACGCTCCGATCGAGTAACAGCAGTAATACCAATTGAAGAAGAACGGGGGCCTGGTCGGCGCACTTTCGTGCACGTAGACGGCGAAGCAGACCCGATCGTTGCTTCCCGCGCTGAAGATACAATTGTTCGCGATTTGGTGCAGGAACCGCGCGAAATAACTCAAGCTCGGCAGCAACAAGAAATCCTGCAAGATTTGCTGGCAGATTTGAGCAATGTTAACGTCACCGTGCGCCGCATCAGCCGCGATGAAGGCGGACTCGATCTCGAACGTTTGGAGCGCCGCATTCGCCAAATTTTAGACGCCTAAAAAAGAAAGACCGCTCCTGCGGTCTCCCTCCCAGTCCCCCTCTGCTGGGACGAGAGTTTGTGTAGATGCGGTTTCTAACCGCCGAAATTGATTGTTGCAGACGCAAATTTTAACTGCCCGCAGAGATTACGGGAGAAGCTAATTCTACTTCAATGTAACTTCGATGTCTGCTAAACCAGTGAGTTTTTCCACCACTGGCTCTTCTTCAATTCGCGGTACAAAAATAGTTAAACCTCCCGGAACGCACTCAATAGAAACCGGAGTCATGCCGATGATTTCCCCGTCTAAAACCACTTTTTGAGGCGGATCGGTAGTAATTTTTATTTTTTTTGCCCGCAAATAACCGATGTCGTCGCGATCGGTAGGATTGCCGCTCAAAGCTGTTTGCAATAAGTGATAAGAAGCTGCGATCGCCCCAGCTTTATTCTCAGGCGCAACCAGCGTCACGTCCAGCAAGCCGTCATCAAAAACAATCCCCGCCGGGCCTTGAGCTAAAATGGAAGTAGGCGGCGCTGCATTCGCCACTGTCACGGCCACAGCAGTAAGGTGGATAATTTTATCTTCGGTTTCGATTTCCGCTTCAAATCTTTCTAAATTGTTTAACTGTTTAATTCCTGACAGAATGTAAGCGAGCATTCCCCAGCGATTCTTCATTTCGCGATCGGCAAGTTCGACAGTTTCCGCCTCAAAACCCACTCCCGCTAACAACACCATCGGCATTTCACCGTTGCAAAGCGCCGCATCCACCACCCGCGTCAACCCTCCCAAAATATTTTCGCAGGCGGCTTCAATTGTATTCGGAATGTCTAAAGCATTAGCAAAAGCATTAGCAGTTCCCCGCGAAATAATTCCTAAAGGAATATTTGTGCTGACAACCGCCCCAGCAACTGCGGATAATGTGCCGTCGCCCCCGCAAGCAATAATTGCCTCAACTCCTCTATCAACTGCTTCGCGGGCGATTTGATCGGCGTCTAATTCTGGGGTTGTCTGCCGAATGTCTAAGTCAATAAAAGGCTCTAAAAGTTCCTGAATTTTAGCTAAGTCTTGGTCGGGGTCGCTGTTGCCGGCGACGGGATTGAAAATTAGGCAAGCTGAACGTTTCATAGTTGGTAATAGGTAATAGGTAATGGCGGAACTCAAACCATCGATTTTTTTTGTTTGTATCCAAGTTTCGATCCCCCTAAATCCCCCTTAATAATACCCACTTTGAGTGTTCTTTTCCCCCCTTATTAAGGGGGGTTAGGGGGGATCGAGACTCAACTATAACCCTGATATAGACATGGTTGTAACCTTAAGTTTACACACATGCAAGGCCCACCAAACTCCGACAACAACCCTCACCTATTTTTCAATGTTTAATTAAGACTTCACAAAAGTCCACTCTAAGACTTCGCGGGGAGCTTTGTGCAGCGCTTCCTTGATTTCCTTGTTGCTGTCGAACTTGACTTTATCCAAAAGGCACGCTTCGACGTTCACAGTAAACTTATCGTCTTCAAAAGGCCAAGGAGTTACAGTCACGAGTTCGTTGCTGTGCTGTACAATATCGTAGCGCTTGCCGTCCGGGCCGACACTAATTTCTAAAGCTCGTTCTCCGGCGGGTAACTCGCGGCTGCAAAGAATTAATGATAGCCGATCGCACCACTGGAAAAAAGCATAAGCTGCCTTAGCATCTTCCTCGGAAACTTGCAACTCTTTGCGCCATTTTTTTTGATTTTCCAGTTGCTCGTCCAAAAACTCATCGAGTTCCTTCGACTCTCCCCGCTTTCCTTCATTGAGAAAGCTCATGTGCATAGAAATCAGCATGGCTACCCACCTACCGCGATATAGGGAATTCTGCGCCATAGCTTTAATTTTCGGCATAGAAGTTTCCGTCTGCAACGTAAAATCAAAGGGCGCGCCCGCTTCTGTCAAAATATTTTCTTCCCACTCTTTCTCCAAATCATCGTGATGCGAAATCGCGGCTATGGTTTCGTACAAGCGAAGCGGAGATTTCGAGCGCTTCCACTGTCCGCCAAGTTGGGCGGCGAGCAAAGCATGGGCGCGGTGGTAAATAATTTCCCAGCCGGTGGCGGTTAAGTTAGCAATCATTGATTTTTTCTCCTGAATTAAGTGAGGTTGGTTTTGTGGAACAGGCCGGAAAGCCTGTTTGGGCGGGCTCGCGTGCCCAACCCACAATCAAATTGAATTTTTGTGGAACAGGCCGGAAAGCCTGTTTGGGCGGGCTAGGAGCAACGGCCCACAATCAAATTGAATGACTGATGCTAAATCACAAAAGGTTCGATCGAGATATCCTGCCATTTCCCCTCAAATCGTTCAACAACCATAGGTCGGATGCGGAACTTGGGGGGACACCCATCGAGAACATCAATCCGCAAACACGAATAAGGACGGCGTTTGTGGGAACCTTGGCCGCTGCGGCCGACAAATAGCAAAGATTCCGCTACCCGCCGGCTGGCTGTTTCGGAACCAGACTGCCGCGCCAACCGATAAGCTTCAGGACTCAATGCTTCCTGCAACATCGGCCCTTCCGGGCGCTGGCGGCGGAGACTGTGGCCGCTTCCCCCGCAGACAATCCAATTAATCCCAGAGTCGCCGTGTCCGGTATTCCCTGTCCGCAGGTATTCCAAACAGTGAGCGTGGCCAGTCAGCACCAAATCTACAAGCGGACGCCCCTGCGCCGCATCCCCAACTGCATCGGCCACCCCATCGAGTACCTCGCGCAATCGCCACCGAACCGCCAAAGTTTGAGCTTGATTCCACTTTGTCGCCTCAGTCACGTAGGGGGGATGGTGCAGGTAAATTACCCGCCCCCGCACTTCGGAATCAGCCCAAGACGCAATCAGCCTTTTTTTCAGCCATTCGAGCTGTTCAACGTCCGTGGCGGCTGTTTTGTCGGGGGACAGTTGTTTGTCAATATCCATCAACATTTCGTCAACTTGCTCTAATTTGGCGGTCAAGTCGTCTAGCTGTTCGTCTTCCTCGGGAATCTCCGGCTTGAGCCGATCGCACATTTCGAGCATTGCCAATTTTTCTTGTTCCAACTTCTGGCGATCGAGTTCCAAATTCTGGCGGCGAATGTCGCCCTGTTTGGTTTTCGGGATCGGTAATGGTTCGTTGAAGGTGTTGGAGTCGAGGGCGAAGAAGTCGATGCCGCCGCTGCAGAAGGTGTAGTAGCGGTTGGGTAAGCGGGTAAAGCGTCCGGGTTGGTAGCGGATGCAGCGGCCTGTGCTGGTGCTGGCGGTGTAGTGGGCGTCTAGGTGGCGATCGAGCTCTCCCGGCATTTTGTGAGATTGCAGGTAGTCGAGAAAGGCTTTGGCGTAGGTGTTTCCGCGATCGGAACCGTGCCAGCCGACATCTAGATCCAACTTGGAACCCAACAGCCGGCGCAGCGGCAAAGCTGTCGCCGACAGAATGCCGTAGACTATCGGCAAGTCGTAATAGTCGTGGTTTCCCGGTACGGGCAAAAACGGAAAGTTAAACACCATGCGATCGTAGGCAATCCGAGAGGGATGCTCGCCGCCGACTATAAATTCTCGGTAGGGGCGAATAAAGTTTTGCAAGTAATATTCGCTGGAACCTACGAGATAAACTACATCGCCCGTGTGGAGGACGAAACGGCAGGTTTCGCGCTCCGAGACCATCTGTTCGGCAATCTGCCGCTGGGGATTGTAGCCGCGGTGATTGCCCGTGCCGCTGTCGCCTACGACTAAAAACGAAAACTCTGGAGAGTCGGTGGTTTGAGATTCTAAAACCATCCGAGTTTGGTCGATTCCCCGATGGACGATCGACTGTTCTTGCCACCGCACCCGCTCGTTCATTTTGCGGATTTTGACTTTTATTTGCGGGTCGGAAACGAATTTCAATTCACCTCTTCTCCAAAATTGCTGAGTTCCTAGTTAATAGTGTAGCGATCGGGCGAGTTTTTACATCTCTCTAAAAGCTGAAAATCGAGGCGCGGGTACTCAGCAACCGGGTTTTGGACGAGAATACAGCGTTACAACTGACATATTGCGCCATTCTCTTTAACCCGCCGGGGGTTGAAACCCCCGTCTGACAGCGAAAGTCGGTTAAAACTGAGATGTTGCACCATTCTCAGTAAGCTTTTTAGGAACAGGCTTTTCGGCCTGTTCCACAAGAAAATTCACTCTTTGTGGAACAGGCCGAAAAGCCTGTTCTTG